>JAEWTK010000174.1 GCA_023459535.1 Pseudomonadota bacterium | reverse complement strand
GCATAAAAAAGCGGCTATCAGCCGCTTTTTTAGTGGGCGATTACTTGCCGGCAGCTTTGGTCGATTTGCTTGCGGCTGTTTTCTTGACCGCATTTTTGGTTGCCGTCTTTTTAGCTGCAGGCTTTTTCGCCGCCGCCGCCTTGCTTGCGGCTGCTTTTTTGGCGGGTGCTTTTTTCGCGGTCGTCTTTTTGGCCGGCGTCTCTTTTGCCGCCTTGGCAGCAATCAGTTCCAGCGCTTCTTCCAGTGTTAGCGATTCCGGTTCCTGGCTTTTGCTCAAGGTTGCCCGGACCTTGCCATGCTGCACATAAGGTCCATAGCGACCGGAATAGACGGCAATCGCTCCGCCGGCAGTGGGATGTTCACCCAGCTCTTTAATCGGCGCCGGACCACTGTTGGCCTGCGCCAGCAGTTCGACGGCGCGGGCGAGGTCGATGTCAAACACATTGTCCGATTTGGGAATGGATTTGAACTTGCCATCGTGATTGACATAGGGGCCAAAGCGGCCGATGTTGGCGACGATTTTTTTGCCGGTTTCCGGATGCTGGCCCAAGTCGCGTGGCAGGTCGATGAGTTTCTGCGCCACCGTCATGTCGACATCGGCCAGCGGGATATCCTTCGGGATACTGACGCGTTTGGGTTTTTTCTTTTCGCCTTCCACCGGCATGCCGAGCTGCAGGTAAGGCCCATAGGGGCCGTTCAGCAACAGGATATCCTTGCCGGTTGTTGCGTCGGTGCCAATCAGCTTGGGCTCGGCAGGTGCCAGCCCTTCATTGGTGTTGCGAATATAGTCGCAGGCCGGATAGCCAGTACAGCCGATAAACATGCCGTATTTGCCCAAGCGCTTGCTCAATGGTTTGCCGCATTTCGGGCAGTCTTCGCCGGTTAGCTCATGCGTCATGTCAGCGCGGTCGATGTTGGCCTTGTCCTTCACCTGCTGATTAAAACCTTGCCAGAATTCGTCGAGCACCGGTATCCAGTCACGGCCGCCTTCGGCGATTTCATCCAGTTCGTTTTCCAGGTTGGCGGTGAAGCCGTAATCGACGTAGCGGGTGAAATGCTGCGTGAGGAACTTGTTGACTACGCGGCCGACATCGGTCGGCGTGAAGCGTTTTTTGTCCAGCAGCACATATTCACGGTCCTGCAGGGTGGAAATGATGCTCGCGTAGGTTGATGGGCGGCCGATGCCGTATTCCTCCAGCACCTTGACCAGGCTGGCTTCGGAATATCTTGGCGGCGGTTCGGTGAAATGCTGGTCACCGAAAATCTTGCTGACATCCAGCACTTCGCCGGTCTCTAGTATCGGCAGCTTGCTCTCGTTCTCTTCTTCCTCGTCGTCTATGCCTTCCATGTAAACCGCGATAAAGCCGGGAAATACCATGGTCTGGCCGGTGGCGCGGAACAGGTTGGCATCGGTGCCAACCGCAAGGTCAACGCTGACGGCATCGAATTTGGCTTGAGTCATCTGGCAGGCCAGCGCGCGCTTCCAGATCATTTCATAGAGCTTGAACTGCTCGTCGGTGAGGAAGGCGCGCACGCTGGCAGGCGTGCGGTTGATATCGGTCGGGCGTATCGCCTCGTGTGCCTCCTGCGCGTTCTTGGCCTTGGTCTTGTAGGCGATTGGTGCGCGAGGCAGGTATTCCTGCTCGAAATTCTTGCGGATGTAGTCGCGTATTTGCGCGACGGCTTCGGCAGCAAGGCTGAAAGAGTCGGTACGCATATAGGTGATGAGGCCGACCGTACCGCCGCCGACATCGATGCCTTCGTATAACTGCTGGGCGATACGCATGGCGCGGCTGGTGGTAAAGCCGAGTTTGCGTACGGCCTCCTGCTGCAGGGTCGATGTCGTGAAAGGCGCTGCCGGGCTGCGGCTTTTCTGCTTTTTCTCGACGCGCGAGACTGTGGCTTTGCCTGCGCTGGCAATCAGCAGCTTGCCGACAACTTCCTGCTGCTGGTCGTGGCTGGTGATGCTGAACTGTTCGACTTTCTGGCCATCGAGTTGAAACAGCTTGGCGCCGAAGGCTTGCTGGTTCTTGCGCGATTCCAGATGGATGGTCCAGTACTCCTGGCTTTTGAAGGCCTCGATTTCCAGCTCGCGTTCAACGATCAATCGTAGTGCCGGGCTTTGCACACGTCCGGCAGAGAGGCCGCGGCGAATCTTTTTCCAAAGCAACGGCGACAGGTTGAAGCCCACCAGGTAATCCAGCGCGCGGCGCGCCTGCTGGGCATTGACCAGCGGCATGGAGATATCGCGAGGTGAGGCGATGGCTTCATTGACTGCGCTCTTGGTGATCTCGTGAAACACCACGCGCTTGAGAATCTTGTCCTTGATCAGCTTCTTGTTCTTCAGGATCTCGGCGATATGCCAGGAGATCGCTTCTCCTTCGCGGTCCGGGTCGGTTGCCAGATAGATGGCATCGGCCTGTTTGACGGCTTTAGCGATGGCGTCGACGTGCCGGGCGTTGCGGTCGATCACTTCATATTTCATGGCAAAGTCATGTTCGGTATCGACCGCACCTGATTTCGGTATGAGGTCGCGTACATGGCCATAAGAAGCGAGCACTTCAAAATCCTTGCCCAAATACTTTTTCAGCGTTTTGGCTTTTGAGGGTGATTCAACGATCAGCAGTTTTGACATTCAGTTTAGCCGGAGTGACTATTTAATGGAGGATGCGGCAGATAATAAGAGCAAACGCGCCGCTATGGAAGGGGCGTCCGGTAAAGAATCACTGATTTCATGCTGGAAAATCGCCAAAAACACAGAGTATGATGCTAGCCATGAGCCGCTCTGGACAACATCGCTATGCCTATTACCTGGCTATTCTGATTTTATTGGTTTTTTTCGGAGAAATTTTCTGGTTCAGGCTTTTTTCTCCGCTGGAGAACCGTCTTTCCGATGCGCTGATCGCACATCAAGCACATGCTTCGCAAGTACAATTCCAGCCGGACCCTGATATCGTCATCATTGATATTGATGAGCGCAGCCTCGGGCTGCTGGCCGAAAGTGTCGGTCGTTGGCCCTGGCCCAGAGCATTGCATGCTGAATTGCTGCAAGGCTTGGAGCGGCAGCAGCCCAGTGCCGTGATTTTTGATGTGCTGTTCAGCGACTCCGACCTGACGCGACCGGAAAGCGATGCCTATTTTGCCGAGGTGGTCGCTGCCAGCCGCAACAGTTTCTTCCCCATGCTGCGTTTGCAAGATGTCGATCCTGAGCAGGGCATACCGTTGGCCGAGCATGGCGCATTGCTGGGTGCAGTGCCCGGCGCGCATCCCGACCCGCAAGCGAAGGTCGCCATGGTGTTGCCCTTGCCGGCCATGCTGGAAACCGGCAGGCTGGGCACGCACAATGCCGTTGTTGATACGGATGGCGTAGTGCGGCGTTATGTCATGTACTTCGACGAGGCAGGCTGGCAGTTGCCGTCCCTGCCGCTGACCGTCGCGCGGCATCTGCAGTTTGATCATTTGCCGCAAGAGGCTGAGATCATCCTTAATTGGCACGGCCCCGCCTTGTCATACCGGCGTGTCAGCTATGCCGACATTTACGAGGATTTTCAGCGTGCGCAACCTGAGCGCCCCGCGGACGAATTCACCGACAAGATCGTGATCATCGGTGCTACCGCCAACGGTTTGCATGACGTCCGGCCAACACCGGTGACCGCTTTTCATCCGGGGGTAGAGATACTGGCAACGGCGATTGATAACCTCAAGCATCATGATCCCCTGATTCGGGTGCCTGTCTACGTACAGGCCGTCATCGCTGCAATTCTGCTAGGTTTGCTGGCCTATACCTTTACCCACTATCGTCGCATCTTCTGGCTGGGTCTGGCATTGGTTGTCACGACAGCCGGTCTGATCTTCGTTCAATTCTGGGTCTTGCGCTGGCAATGGTTGTTGCCCTTGCTGACGGTCGTGATTTTCGTCTGGCTTTATTATGTCGTAGCGGCCTCCATCGAGTATCTGCATGAACGCAAGGCGCGTCAGCGGGCAGTTGAGACTTTTAGCAGATTCCTTGATCCGCGGGTGGTGCAGGCGCTGGTGGAAAAAGGCGAAACGACCGAATCGCTGAGCGGCAGGAGCCGGCAGATCAGCGTGCTGTTTTCCGATATCCGCGGCTTTACCACACTATCCGAGACCAGCAGCCCCGAGCAGATCGTTGAATTGCTCAATCGCTACTTTACGTTGCAAGCAGGGGCCATCTTCAAGCATCAAGGTACGCTGGACAAATACATCGGCGATGCCATCATGGCGTTCTGGGGTGCGCCGGTTGAACAGCCGGATCATGCCCTGCTGGCAGTCGCGGCAGCGCTGGAAATGAGCGAACGTCTCGAGCAGTTCCGTAGCGAAGCAGGCGGACTGGCCAGCGAGCTTGATATCGGCATCGGCGTGCACAGCGGCAAGGCTGTGGTCGGCTTTATCGGCTCAGACAACCGGCAAGATTACACGGCGATTGGAGATACAGTAAACTTGTCCAGTCGCATTGAAGGTCTGACCAAGGGGGTGGCCAGAGTGCTGGTGTCGGAGGACACCATGCAGCTTTGCCTGCAACATGGGGATGCATGTCCTTTCGTGTTTGAAGACAAAGGCAGTTTCACTGTGAAGGGTCGTGCGCAAGCCGTACGTTTGTATGAACCGAGGAAAAAACAATGATAAATCTCAAATCATTACATCAACTTGTTCCGGCATTGCTGGCTTTGGTGTTCGGTCTGTCTGGCGCCGCCACATTGCAAGCGGCCGAAGCGGGCAGAACCATCGTCGCAGCTGATCTCAAGCAGCAGCCTTTCATTGATGCGACGACGGTCGTCAATCTGCCCGCAGGCACCGGGCTGGAAGTACTCCAGCGGCAAGGCGGCTGGATGCAAGTGAAGTCCGGCGCCGGTGAGGGCTGGCTGAAAATGACCGCTGTGAAATTGGGCACGGCGACTGCCACACAGGAAAAAAGTGGTGACGGGCTGAGCACGCTGGTCAATCTGGCGACGACCGGCCGTTCCGGTAGCAGCGGGGTGACGGTGACGACCGGTGTGCGTGGGTTGGGCCAGGAGGAATTGAAGAATGCTCAGCCAAATCCCGAGGCTGTAAGCAAAATGGAAAGCTTTACCGCGGCCAGGAATGAGACGGCAGCCTTTGCTTCCAGCGCCAAACTGCAATCGCAAACGGTTGAATACCTGGGCACACCGGTTGCAACATCGGCATCGACTGGTGCCGGTTCGGCAGGTACTTTCGGTAGGGGGAACTGATCATGCTGCAACGTACTGTGCTGGCTCTGGTATTGATGTTGGGGGTTACTGCCGCCCACGCCTTTGGTCTCAATCTGGAAAAGCTGGGCAACATCATCAGCAAGTCTCAGGATTTGAAACCGGTGGAAACACAAAGTGAAGTGGAAATCGGCAAGGGCGTAGCGGCCAATCTGTTGGGCGCAGCCCCGCTGGTCAAGGATGAGAAACTGCAGGCCTACGTCAACCGGCTCGGCTGGTGGCTGGTGCAGCATACTGAGCGCACCGACCTGGTCTGGCATTTCGGCGTGCTGGATACCGACAGCCTTAATGCCTTCGCTGCCCCTGGTGGTTATGTCTTCATCACACGCGGGCTGCTGCTAAACATGCGCAACGAGGCGGAGCTGGCCGGCGTGCTGGCGCACGAAATCGCGCATGTGCTGCAGCGGCACCATCTGGCAGCGATTCAGAAG
>JAEWTK010000173.1 GCA_023459535.1 Pseudomonadota bacterium | reverse complement strand
GGGCAGGATCGATCACCAGTGTGCCGAAATTGATCTCCCGCATGACCGATGGCTCGTTAGGGGCCAGAATTTTGACGAACCAGCCTGGCGGATTGACGCCGACCCGATAGGATGAAGGCGGAGATTGATACAGCAGATTGCCTTGCAGATCATAAAGCGATATCCGCGTGCCCCGCACATGTTTCAGATGCTCCAGGAATCGCTGCATGACCACATGCGTATAACCCCAGGATGGGTTCTGCTCTGAACTGATAATGACGGTATCAAGCAACTGCACCGTCACCCGGGTAGAGGCTTCGATCCCTTCCTGCGTCGAGGTACGCAGCCCCTTGATGACAACAAAAGCGACTGCAGCCATGAAGATCAGCATGACCACGGTAATCAGCAGGTTCAGTCGAAAACGCAAACTCATGGAATGGCACTTAATCGTTTCAGATAGGCCACATTATGATACAGAACTGAAAAACTCCAATTGCCTGATTTGATTTCGCCACCGTCGCTTCGGAAAAGCGTGTGAAAGGGAACTAAACCCGTTCTGTTGGCCGCGAAACCTCAACAGATGTGTGGTGTCGAATGCATGCTGGCCATAGCAGGGTCTATAATCCATGCATCAAAGTACCCTACAGCCATATCCACTCGGGAGCTGATCATGAAAAAAACACACCTCGTTGCCTTCTCACTCATTACCGTGCTCTTGTCAGGTTGTGCCACCACTACCAGCCCCAGCGCTTCTGGTGTCGAACGCAAACAGTTCATGATGCTCTCTGAAGCGCAAGTCGTCAGCATGTCGTCAGAAAGCTACCTGGCTACCCTGCAGGAAGCCAGCAAGAAAAAGACCCTCAACACCAATCCGGCTCAAGTGAAACGTGTACGCACCATCTCGCAAAGGCTGATTCAGCAGACCGTGCATTTCCGACAGGATGCCCTCAAGTGGAAATGGGAAGTAAACGTAGAACAGAACGACCAGGTTAACGCCTATTGCATGCCTGGTGGCAAGATCATGGTATATACCGGCCTGATCGACAAACTGAAAGCGACCGATGAAGAACTCGCAGCCGTCATCGGCCACGAAATTGCCCATGCCCTGCGCGAACACGGTCGTGAACGCATGTCGATCGCCTACGCGCAGCAAATGGGTCTGGCCGGATTGGCTGTTTTGGCCGGTACGTCGAAGAACCAAAACGCGGCGGCCATTGGAGTACAGGCAGCGGCTCTCGGCACCACGCTGTTCTTTGCCCTGCCCAATAGTCGCTTGCAAGAACGCGAGGCCGACCGTATAGGTCTGGAACTCTCGGCACGCGCCGGCTACAACCCGAATGCCGCCATCAGCCTCTGGCAGAAAATGAGCCAGCAAGGCAGCAGTGCGCCACCGGAGTTCCTCAGCACCCACCCTTCGAACCAGACACGCATCAACGAACTGAAAGCGATGGTTCCGGCCGTCATGCCGCTGTATCAGGCGACACAGAAGTAACATCTGTCCGCGGATCACGTTACTCCAACGTAATCCGCGTGCTGCCAAGCCACCCGTATAGCTGAATCGTCAAGCCATTGAGTCTTCATGGTTTTTTCCAGCCAGTTCAAGTTCGCAAACGGCTTTTGTTTCGACCCGGCAGCACTTTCCTAGTAAAATGCCGGATTTACCATTGTCATTAGTTGAGAAAGCACCATGAGCGATTTGCAAAGCACCATCGAAGCGGCATTTGAAAACCGCGCCAATATCACCCCTGCCAATGTTGAACCGCATGTCAAGGACGCGGTGTTTACAGTGCTTGAACAATTGAATAACGGCAGCTTGCGCGTCGCCACCCGCAAGGGTGACTCCCAGGAATGGGAAACCCACCAGTGGATCAAGAAAGCAGTATTGCTGTCTTTCCGTCTGGAAGACAATGTTCTGATGGATGACGGCGTCACCAAGTATTTCGACAAAGTCCCACCGAAATTCGCCGACTACACAGAAGCCGACTTCAAGGCCGGTGGTTTCCGCGTTGTGCCGAATGCCATCGTCCGCCGCGGTTCCTTTATCGGCAAGAATGCCGTGTTGATGCCGTCCTACGTCAATATTGGCGCCTACGTTGATGAGGGCACCATGGTCGATACCTGGGCCACTGTCGGCTCCTGCGCACAGATCGGCAAGAACGTGCACCTGTCTGGCGGCGTCGGCATCGGTGGCGTGCTGGAACCAGTGCAGGCAGGCCCGACCATTATCGGCGATAACTGCTTCATCGGCGCGCGCTCGGAAGTGGTCGAAGGTGTAGTCGTCGAAGACAATTGCGTGATTTCCATGGGCGTGTATATCGGCCAATCCACCAAGATCTATGACCGCGAAACAGGCGAGGTTTTCTATGGCCGCGTTCCTGCTGGTTCCGTCGTGGTCAGCGGCAACCTTCCTTCAAAGGACGGCAGCTACAGCCTCTATTGTGCTGTCATCGTCAAAAAAGTCGATGCAAAAACATTGGGCAAAGTTGGCATCAACGAGCTACTACGCGGCATCTAAACAAACCGTCGAAAATTCGACAGCCACGTTACAAGTCCAACAACACCCGTAAATGCGGGTGTTGTCATTTTCACCCAAGCCAATTCCGAATGTACACTTAACCAATTGTATTTAAATACTATTTAAATCAGATTACGCGGGAATAACTCCGTGGTACAGAAGTTGCGACTTACAGATCATGAAACATCTGAACAAGGAGCGACTCAAACCATGATCGCCAACTTCAACAGTCTGATTATATGGCTTGCCATGCCTGCCATCATCGCGCTCGCGGCCTGGAGCGGCTACAGCTATAAGAAGCGCTGCCAACAAAACAACTCTCAGAATTCCAGGTTTGCACTTGAGGATCTGGGTAGCGATATAAACCGCATCGCAACGA
>JAEWTK010000172.1 GCA_023459535.1 Pseudomonadota bacterium | reverse complement strand
CCGTTAGGCAGCAGCACGGTGTGGCTGACACATTTGCCATCGAAATAGACGTTGGCCTTCTTTTTAACACTGACATTATCGAATTGCGCCATGCTGGTTACCCCTGGATTTTCAAGCTTGTGATTATCGCAGAAATCGGGCTCGGCCTCCACTGGCAGGGCCGATTGATGACACGCATTGTCAGGGGGCGGGGTTCATGTAGCGCAAATGAATCTGCTCGATTTCAGCCAGCAATTCCGCCGACAGTGGCTTTTGCCAGGCCACGAGGTTCTCCCGCAACTGCTGCATGCTGGTAGCACCGATGATGGTACTGGTCACAAACCAGCGATGATAGACAAAGGAAAGTGCCATTTCGGCCGGACTGAAACCGTATTTCCGTGCCAATGCGGCATACGCGGCGCTGGCCGGCGCCACGTTGGGTTTTTCATAGCGCTGGGCAAATCCCCTGAACATGGTGGCACGGCCGCTACCGCCTTCCAGATATTTGGCAGTCAAATGACCGAATGCCAGCGGCGAATATCCCAGCAGACTGAGCCCCTCGCGATAACAGATCTCTGCCAGACCAAACTCGAAACCGCGATTGATCAGGTTGTAGCAATTCTGAATGCTGACGATGACCGGCAAATCATGCTGGCGCGCCAGTCGCAGAAACTCCATGACACCCCACGGCTGCTCATTGGAAATGCCGACCTGGCGGATCTTGCCCTCCCGTACCAGCTCCGCCAGCGCCTGCAACTGCTCATGAATACTGACCCACGGCCGCTGTTCGCCCTGCTCGAACTCCTGCGCGGGATCGAACTGGTATTGACCGAACATGGGCACGTTGCGCTCCGGCCAGTGCAGCTGATAGAGATCGATATAGTCGGTTTGCAGGCGTTGCAAAGAACCCTCCACCGCCTCGCGCAGATTTTTCCTGTCGATGGCCATCGGTCCGCCGCGTATCCATTCCAGCTTGCGTCGAGGTCCGGCGATCTTGGTAGCAAGCACGATATCCTCGCGGCGCTGATGCCGGAGCCAATTGCCGACGATGGTTTCGGTGCGGGTATAGGTCTCGGTCCGTGGCGGCACCGGATACATCTCTGCCGTATCGATAAAATTGATGCCCTGCGTCAGCGCATAATCAAGCTGTTCATGTGCCTCCGCCTCGGTGTTCTGTTCGCCGAAGGTCATGGTACCCAAGCAGATTGCAGATACGCGGAGCTCGCTTTGCCCCAGTTGACGATATTCCATATTCCCTCTGAAAACACTGCTGAACGATGTTCGGAGTCAGCGACAAGTGTCATGTTACCGGTTCGGTAGCCGAACTTCCACGCTGAATCCGCCCAACGCTTGAGAACGGCCGAGTTCCAGCTGGCCGCCATAACTTTGAACGATATCGCGCACGATGGCCAGTCCGAGACCGCTGCCCGGCTGACTTTCGTCCGCCCGGAAACCGCGGACGGTCACCAGCCGCAACTCCTCGTCCGTGCAGCCCGGCCCGTCGTCCTCGATGGTGAACGTCACACCGCCGGTCTTACTGACGGTCAAACGGACCTGCGCCCTGGCCCATTTGCAGGCATTATCCAGCAGGTTGCCGAGCAGTTCCAGAAGATCCTCTTGGTCGCCGGCAAAAACGGCGTCTTCATCGACATGCCAGCGGATATCCAGCGTCTTGTCGGCATGCATCAACTGCAAGGTCTGCACTAGCAGACCAACCTCCTCGGGCAGGTTGACACGATGTCCCGGCAGAGCATCGCCGATGAGGCGCGCCCGCTTCAATTCCCGCTCAACGATACGGCGCATCGCTTCCGTCGACTCCTGCAGGGAGCGCTGCAACTCCGGCAGCGCCCTGATTTCAGGCTGTTGTGCCATCTGTGAGAGTATCGACAGACGTGTCTTCAGCGCATGTGCCAGATTTCCCAGTGCCTCACGCGAGCGTCTGGCCTTGTTGCCCATGGCAGCCAACAACCGGTTCAACTCGGCGATTACCGGCGCGATCTCAGCCGGACCCGCCATCTCGACACGGTCGGTTTCGCCGCGTTCCAGTTTGCCCATATTGGCCCGCAAAACCCGCAAGGGCTTGAGCTCTCTCCTGACGATGTAATATTGCAGCAACAGCAGGACTGCCAATATCAGCGCCGATACCGCACCATAGAGCAACTGAAACTGGCGCAACCCGGCATCGAAGCGCTTCAGGTCCTCCGCCACGGTGATGCCGACCAGTCTGTCCTGCTTGAGATATCCATGTGTGACCGAAAGCAGTCGCTGCTTGTCCGGACCATCCATAGTCAGCCGCACCTCGACTCCGGCATTGACATCCGGCGTCAACAGATCCTGATCCCATAGTGAGCGCGAGACGTACTGCTGCCCGGCGGATTCGATAATGAAGTAGTGTCCGGAAAACGGCCGCTGGTAAACGGTACTGATGCGCGTCGTATCAATCGTCATCTGACCCGAGACATCGAACTGAATGCCGGCCAGCAGGCTCTCACTATCCTGCAACAGGCGACTTGCCATCTGCTCCTCTGTCAGGTGACGAATGGCATAACTGACCATGCCCCACTGCACGGTCAGCAGAATCACCAGACTGAGAGCCAGCCCCCAGGAAAGGCGCCCGCTCAAGGATTTAACTGGCATGGGCTCACGACTCCTTGCTGCTGAACACGTAACCCTGGCCCCGTTTGGTCTGAATCAGTTCAGGGCCAATCTTCTGCCGTAACCGGTTGATATAGACCTCCATGACGTTGCTGTCCTTGTCGCTGTCATAATCGTAGACATGTTCGGCCAGTCGACTCTTGGAAATCACCTGATCCGGATTCAGCATGAAATAACGTAACAGGCGGTATTCCGTTCCAGTCAGACTTTCTTGACGGCCGTTCTCACCAATCAGGCTCTGCGTCGCTTCATCCAACGTGATGCCATGCACCGTCAATGGTCCGGTAGCAGCGCCCTGACTGCGTTTCAATACAGCGCCAACACGTGCCAGTAACTCTTCCACCTGAAACGGCTTACCGATGTAATCATCGGCACCCGCCTTGAAACCTTCGACCTTTTCCTGCCAGCTGCCGCGGGCAGTCAACACCACCACTGGCACCTTGTTGCCACGCTTGCGCCAATTGGCAAGGACTTCCAGCCCCGGGCGCTTGGGTAACCCCAGATCGAGAATGACAAGATCGTAAGGCTCAATATCGCCCAGACCCTCTGCATCGACACCGTCAGTGGAAAGGTCCACGGCATAACCAGCTTGCTGCAAGTTTGCGCGCAGTTGAGGTCCCAGGGTCACATCATCTTCCACCAGCAGCAGTCGCATCATGCACCTCAGTCGTCGATTTCCATCTTGATCAGCTCACCTGTGCCGGCGTTGATATCCAGCTCCCACACCACACCCTTGGTATCAAGAATCTCGACTTCGTAGATATACAAACCGGATTTCCTGTTGCGCTCAAGCTCGGTTTCAAGGATGTCGCCTGGCTTGATGGAGCGTGCGATTTCCGAGATTTTCTCGAAGGATAGAATCTCACCGGCAGTCTGCAGGCGACGCACCTCCACATGACTGACATCCTCGCCAGCATAGACCGGTGCTGGAAGCACCAGCAGCAAGGCCATCATTGGAACAATAAGTAACTGATTGATTGAATATATTACGTGTTTCATATCGCACCTCTTTCATGCTCGAAGTCGGAAAACACCTTCCAGGCTTTAGTCGATTACATGGCAGTATAGTGCCGCAATCTGAATTGAAACTTAACCCGAAAGCAAAAAAAACGGCACCGAAGTGCCGTCTTTTCAGTTGCTTACGGACTTGCCGACTAACTGCGACGCTTGTCCAGATTCGCAGCGATACGCATGCGCAAGGCATTAAGCTTGATAAAGCCGCCTGCGTCCTTCTGATCGTAGGCGCCTGCATCATCCTCAAACGTAGCAATGCTCGGATCGAATAGCGAATCGGTCTTGCTGTCACGGCCAACCACAATGACGTTGCCCTTGTACAGTTTGAGGCGCACGAAACCGTTGACGGTCTTCTGCGTGTGGTCAATCAGAGTTTGCAATGCGACGCGCTCCGGGCTCCACCAGTAGCCGTTGTAGATCAAACTGGCATAACGCGGCATCAAATCGTCCTTGAGGTGGGCGACTTCGCGATCCAGCGTCAGCGATTCAATGGCACGGTGCGCCTTCAGCATGATAGTGCCGCCCGGTGTTTCATAGCAGCCGCGTGACTTCATGCCGACATAGCGGTTTTCCACCAGATCAAGGCGACCGATACCGTGCTTGCCGCCCAACCTGTTCAGTTCTGCCAACAGTTCGTGTGGCGCCATCTTATTGCCATTGAGCGCGACCGGGTCGCCGTTCGCGTATTCAATATCCAGATACTCGGCGGCATCCGGCGCCTTTTCAGGACTCACTGTCCAGCGCCACATATCATCTTCCGCTTCAGCGGCCGGGTTTTCCAGATGGCGGCCTTCATAGGAAATGTGCAACAGATTGGCGTCCATGGAATACGGACTGCCACCCTGCTTGTGCTTCATCTCGACCGGGATGCCATGCTGCTCGGCGTAGGCCAGCAATTTTTCGCGCGAAAGAAGGTCCCACTCGCGCCACGGGGCGATGACCTTGATGTTCGGGTTGAGCGCATAGGCGCCCAGTTCAAAGCGCACCTGATCGTTACCCTTGCCGGTAGCGCCGTGAGAAATGGCATCAGCCTTGGTCTCGTTAGCGATTTCAATCAGACGCTTGGCGATCAGCGGACGAGCAATCGACGTCCCCAGCAGATATTCGCCTTCATAGACGGTATTGGCGCGGAACATCGGAAACACGAAGTCGCGCACGAACTCTTCCCGTAGGTCATCAATGTAGATTTCCTTGATGCCGAATTTCTTCGCTTTTTCGCGCGCCGGCTCCAGTTCCTCGCCTTGGCCGACGTCGGCGGTAAAGGTCACCACCTCACACTGGTACGTATCCTGCAACCATTTCAGAATGACTGAGGTATCCAAGCCGCCGGAGTAGGCGAGCACCACTTTTTTGATTTCGCTCATATTTTTCCTAAAAAACAATTTTTTAGCCACAGAAGTCACAGGCCTTTCTCGGTGAGCTCTGTGTCCTCTGTGGCTGAGATTCTGACTATGTCCAACTTCATTACTGCATCAAATCATATATGGTAGTGAGGGCGGTTTTGGCTACTGGCCGCCGCTTAGCGGCTGAACAGACTGCATCCAACGCAACAAGCTCAGCCAGTCACCTTCCCCAACAACAGATATTCCATCAAGGCTTTCTGGGTATGCAACCTATTCTCCGCTTCATCCCAGACGACACTGTGCGGGCCATCGATGACATCCGCCGCCACTTCCTCGCCGCGATGCGCTGGCAGGCAATGCATGAACAGCGCATTTTCAGCCGCCACCTTCATCATGTCGGCATCGACCTGCCAATCGGCAAAGTCGCGCATGCGTTCCTCGTTCTCGGCCTCGAAGCCCATGCTGGTCCAGACATCGGTCGTCACCAGGTCAGCGCCACGGGCGGCTTCCATCGGGTCGGCAAATTCTTCGTAGTGAGCATGGCCATACAGACCGGCGCGCTCCTGCTCGACCTCGTAGCCGGGCGGCGTCGAGACATGCACGTTGAAATCCAGCACTTCTGCCGCCTGTAGCCAGGTATTGCAGACGTTGTTAGAGTCCCCGATCCAGGCCACCGTCTTGCCCTGAATCGGACCACGATGCTCGATAAAGGTGAAGATGTCGGCCAGTATCTGGCATGGATGGTATTCGTTGGTCAGGCCATTGATCACCGGCACCCGGGAGTTTTCGGCGAAACGTTCGATAATCTCTTGCTCGAACGTGCGGATCATGACGATGTCGCTCATGCGCGATATGACCTGCGCCGCATCTTCCACCGGCTCACCGCGACCCAGTTGCGAGTCACGCGTATTGAGGTAGATGGCCGTGCCGCCCAATTGCTGCATGCCCGCCTCAAACGACAGTCGCGTACGGGTGCTGGCCTTTTCAAAGATCATGACCAGGGTGCGATCAGTCAGAGGCCAGTATTGCTGATAGGCCTTGAACTGGGCCTTGATCCAGGCGCTGCGCTCGAAAATGTGATTGAGCTCATCGCGGCTCAAGTCGTTGAATTGTAAAAAGTGTTTGATTGCCATAATTTGCTTGCTTTTGGTTATGTGCTGCAGTCTTACTCGCTCAGGAATTCCTTGATTAGCTGAGCCAGCAGTTGAACAAGCTGACTTGCCTCATTCTGGTTCATGACCAGTGGCGGTAGCAGCCTGACGACATTCTCGGCCGTGACATTGATAAGCAGTTTCTGTTCCAGTGCCCGTTTGACCAGGTCGCCGCAGGGACGATCGAGCTGAATGCCGATCATCATGCCCGCATTGCGGATAATTTGCACGCCAGGCTGATCGGCCAAAGCAGCTCTCAACTGCTCGCATATCCAGCCGCCGACAGTCTCGGCATTTTCCCGCAGCTGCTCTTGTTCAATCACATCCAATGTCGTCAGGCCGGCAGTGCATGCCAGCGGATTGCCGCCAAAAGTGGAACCATGCTTGCCGTAAGTGAAGACTTCCGCAGCCGCCCCTTTGGCCAGGCAGGCACCAATCGGCACGCCTGAACCAAGACCTTTTGCCAGCGTCATGACATCCGGCATGACATCAGTGTGCTGGAAAGCGAACCAGGTACCGGTACGCCCGATACCGCTCTGCACTTCGTCCAGCATCAAGAGCCAGCCATGGGCATCACAGATCTCACGCAAGCCGGCCAGATAGGCTTTGACATCGTGTGGCACATTGATACCACCCTCGCCCTGCACCGGCTCGACCAGAATCGCCACCACGTTCTGATTGCGGCTGGCGACTTGCCGGATCGCTTCCAGATCATCGAACGGTACACGAATGAAGCCGCTCACCAGCGGCTCGAAACCGGCTTGCGCCTTGCGGTTGCCGGTGGCGGAAAGTGTGGCCATAGTCCGGCCATGGAAAGCCTTTTCCATAACGATGATTTCCGGATTCTCGATTCCCCGGTTGTGTCCGTGCAGTCGCGCCAGCTTGATAGCGGCCTCATTGGCCTCACAGCCGGAATTGCAGAAAAACACACGATCCATGCCGGAAATTTCGGCAAGCTTGTCTGCCAGCAGTTGCTGTTCGCGGATATGGTAGATATTGGAAACATGGATCAGCCTGGCAGACTGATCGGCAATGGCCTCGACCAGTTTCGGATGCGCATGGCCCAAACCGTTTACTGCAACACCCGCCAAGGCATCGAGATATTTATTGCCTTGTTCATCCCACAGCCAGACGCCCTCGCCTTTGACAAAAGTCACAGGCTGCCTGCCATAGGTATTCATCAAATGATCTGACATATTATTGTTTCGTACTCTAAAAATAAAAATGCAAACGGCGGCCCCAGCCGCCGTTTGCAGCACAGGTAAAAACGTTACAGGCCGATTGCAGCCTTGTGGGTCAATCCATTGGCCATGAAGAACAACATGGGAACGGACAACATGGTGTTGGTTCGCGATGCCAGGAACGCCACACGGCGAGCCTTGACCTTGACTTCATCGGTAGCCGCCACCAACCCCAGGATCTTCTTCTGATTCGGCCAGATCAACACCCAGACATTAAACAGCATAATGGTACCGAGCCAGGCACCTATGCCGATTCCGGCGTAGGCCGGTTCCAGCATGAAGGCGTGGGTGAAGTTTCCACCCAGCATGGCCGCACCGGCAAGCCAGGTCACCAGCGCTGCCCAGCGGAACCACAGCAACGCCCTCGGCGCCACATGCTTGGATATCCCTGCGGCCGTACCATCAGCGGTTGCATCCTTCATCGCCGGCACCTGCACGAAATTGAAGTAATACAGCAAGCCTACCCAAGTGATGCCTGCCATGAAATGCACCCAGCGAAAAATCCCGTCAAGCATGAAATCCATGTTACACCCCCGCCAGAATAAAGTTCTTTAAAAACAGATACAGAACCAGTGTTAATACCAGCCCTGAAACTATCGTCCCTAAAATCGAATCCAGCGGGTTTTTCATGGATTTACACTCCTCTGTTGAATTTCGTATTTACTTGGAATTGTTTTATATCAACAGCGTCGAGATTAGCTTAAAAATACCGATTAATCAAGGATTACGCCCTGTTTCATCAGGTATTTTTAATCGCCTTCGAACATCCTGTTTCAAGCAAAAGTGGTTTATTAAAACCGGACTTTGGGGCAAAATTCGATGTTCGGCAAAAACTGCCATCAAATCAACTGTTTCGACATCGCTTTTTCATGAATTTATGGCTTCAATCGCATCACTTAAACCCATAGCCCCCTTAGCCGCGGCATCATCACAGGCTGCTTCTCAGCTTCCAATTTCCTGGTACACCGACCCCGCCATTTATGCACTGGAACAGAAACATCTGTTCCCCCGCTCGCCGCAATACATCGGCCATGCATTAATGGCGCCGAATCACGGGGATTTTTGCACGGTCAAATGGATGCATGAGGCAAAGGCCCTGGTCAACGACGCAGGCAACATCAGTCTGATCAGTAACATCTGCCGCCATCGTCAGGCCATCATGCTGAACGGCCGCGGCAATACGCGCAATATCGTCTGCCCTTTGCATCGGTGGACTTACAACCTGCAGGGCGATCTGATGGGTGCGCCGCATTTCGAACAGAGCCCATGCATGCATCTCAACAGGACTGCGCTGCAGAACTGGCAGGGGCTGTTGTTCGACAGCAAACGCGATGTTATGCAGGACCTCGGCAAACTGGGACCGATCAAGGATCTCGACTTCACCGGCTATCTGCTGGATCGCGTCATGATTGAAGAATACAACTTCAACTGGAAGACCTTCATTGAGGTATATCTGGAGGACTACCATGTCGGCCCCTTTCACCCGGGGCTCGACCGCTTCGTCGATTGCGAGAACCTGCAGTGGGAATTCGGCGAGTGGTACAGCGTACAGACCGTCGGCATCAAAGCTGCCCTGAAGAAGCCGGGGTCCCCCATCTACAAACAATGGCAGGAACAGGTACTGCGCTATGGGCAAAACCAGCTGCCTGCTCATGGGGCGATCTGGCTGGTGTATTACCCGTTCCTGATGATTGAATGGTATCCGAACGTACTCGTGGTGTCGCATATCATCCCGCGTGGTGTCGACGCCTGCACCAATGTCGTCGAGTTCTATTACCCCGAAGATATCGCCCTGTTCGAGGCCGAATTCATCAAGGCGCATCAGGCGGCCTACAACGAAACGGCAATAGAGGACAAGGATATCTGCGAACGCATGCATCAGGGACGTCAGGCGTTATACATGCAGGGGCTGGATGAGCGCGGCCCCTACCAGCACCCGATGGAGACCGGCATGCAGCATTTCCATCAATGGCTCCGGCAACAACTTGCTCCGCACCTGCAGACTGACGCACGTTGAAACTGTCTCGATTGACGATCAACAAACCGGGCAGCCTGTGGATGTTGGTGGCTGCCCTTTTCTTTGCCATCATGGGCACGCTGGTCAAGATCGGCGGCGAAAAATTCAGCAGCCCGGAACTGGTGTTCTATCGCTCATTTTTCGGGCTTGTATTCATTTTCGTGCTAGCCAGAAAACATCAGCTGCAACTGAAAACACCCGTGCTAGGCAAGCAGTTGGCCCGATCAATCCTGGGCTTCGTCTCGCTGGTCATGTTCTTTTACGCTATCAGCCAGCTGCCACTGGCGACGGCCATCACGCTCAACTACACCTCACCCTTGTTCATGGCAACCTTCGCACCTTTCATGCTGCGTGAACGCCCCCGCCCAATCCTGATTATTGCCATCATTCTGGGTTTTCTCGGCGTCGCACTACTGTTGAAACCCAGCCTGCACGCTGACGAACTGATCGCCGGCACCATCGGTCTCTTGTCAGGGCTGACGGCAGGCATCGTCTACGTCCACGTCACCCAGCTTGCGCGCGCCGGCGAACCGGATTGGCGCACGGTATTCTATTTCACACTGGTTTGCACGATCGGTGCCGGCCTGTGGATGTTTCTGCATCATTTCAATCCGCTTTCCTGGTACGACATTCCGCTATTGCTCGGGCTGGGCGCTTCCGCCACCATCGCGCAATTCGCCATGACGCGCGCCTACCGCACCGGCAACCATCTGGTCGTTGGCAGCCTGGCCTATACGACCGTGCTGATCGCCAGCATCATCGGCATCGTCCTCTGGAACGAGACTCTGTCTGCAGATCGCTGGATCGCAGTGGCGCTGATCATCCTCGGCGGGCTGATCAGCGTCCGCTCGAGCCCCAGATAAACCAGACTAATCCCATTATAAACAGCTGGTTATGCTGGACATTTGCACACCAGTAGCTTAGGCTAATCTTCCGCTCCCAATAATGAGCTACCTATCGGCATGACCACTGTCAGAAAATCCTGCATGCAAGTTGTGATCGCTACCAGCATCAGCATGATGCTGGGCGGCTGTATGGGCGCACCACTAGCCCAACAGCTATTGTCCTCTGCCCTCATGCATGGCACAGACAGCATCATTGAAAATGCTTACGAAGCGCAAGCGCGCGATCAGATCAACAACCGAACACTGCAGGACGCCGCGCCAGACCCATACTGGTCAAGTTTCGTCACGGCCGGCTTCGAAAAAATCACGCCGGTAGCGGAACCGCTTCCTGCAGAACCCCTATCTACAGAACCCTTGATCTCAACTCAGGAAACAAGTGACATCCCTGCTACAAAACCCGAAGTACGGATTGCGCCGCTGGTCCGTGTAGAGGTCTGGAACATGCTGATCGGGGAAGAGAAATTTTCCGTGCTGGATCAGGCTTACACACGCGGCAATGCCGAACTGCCTCCCAGGCAGGATTGGGAGCGCCTGCATGTCGCCACAGGCGCCGTGGATGGGGATGAAGCACAACCCATCATTTTCCTGGTGCCATCGCACCTCGGCAAGTTGCAGAGCGGTCAGGAGACCATCGTCGAGTTAAGTCATGCGGGCGACCTGAATATCGCCCGCTATGCTGCCCGCTAGAGCAGCTACCCGTAGAACAACTGAATCAAGGGTCGATCAGACCGGAGCGCATGGCAATCAAGGCGATCTCAGCCGAATTGTTTGCGTTCAATTTCTGTTTGATATTGTAGAGATGCGTACCGACCGTTCTGGGCGACAGACAAAGCGTTTCGGCAATATCGTTGGTGGTTTTGCCCTTGGCCAATGCCATGAATACTTCGAACTCCCGGTCTGACAACACATCTACCGGATTCTGCTCGCCGGACAGCTGCTGAATGGCCATCTGCTGCGCCACGCTGGCTTCCAGATAACGCTTGCCACTGGCAACCGTCCTGATCGCCTTGATCAACTCCTCCGCTGCACTGCGCTTGGTCAGATACCCCATGGCACCGGCATTCAATACACGCTTGGGGTGTACTGAATCCTCATGTGCGCTAAGCACCAGTATGCGGGCATTGCTTTCCTTCGCCACTATGCGCTCAATGGCCTCCAGACCGCCGATGCCCGGCATGGTGATATCCATGACGACCACATCCGGGTGTTGTTCCATATAGAGCTTGACGCCCTGCTCTCCGCTTTCCGCCTCGGCCACAACCTTGATATCAGGGGCCGATTCCAACAGCATCTTGAAACCCATACGGACGACAGCATGGTCATCGACCAGTAACACATTGATTTGGCTCATGCCTGCTGACCTTTCGGAATATTGATATGTATTGTCGTGCCTTTTTCCAGCGCCGAATCTATATTGAATGTACCCTGCAGGGCCTGTGCACGCTCACGCATCCCGAGCAAACCGAAATGCTGGCTGTGATCAACCTTGCAAAAATCCATGCCATGACCATTATCCTTGATCGTCAATTGTAATTCTCCTGATTTTCTCACTTCCAGTTTGATCTCGATCGCGCTGGCGTTCGAATGCTTCAAGGCGTTATTGACCGCCTCCTGCACCACTCGGTAGATATTGATATTCACCACCTCGCCCAAGCCGTTGACATCGCCTTTGGTCACCAGCTTGATCTTGAGATCCGGGTGGTGCTGCCGGTAACTGGAGACGAGGTCCCGCAAGGTTTCGGAAAGTCCCAGATTATCCAGCGAACCAGGCCGCAATTGGCGGATGATGTTATGCATGCCATCGTAGATATGATTCGCCGCCGCGACAATAGTTTGCGCATTGGAAGCGACATCCGGCATTTTTTCCTGGGTCTTGTTGACGATGCCGACCGCGAAGGTTTTGATGGCGGTGACATACTGACCCAGTTCGTCATGCAGTTCACGTGCAAGA
>JAEWTK010000171.1 GCA_023459535.1 Pseudomonadota bacterium | reverse complement strand
ACCCAGCGTGTGGAAACCCAGGTGCTGGTGGCCAATGGTGAAACCGCAGTGCTGGGTGGTATCTATGAGCAGACCCAGCGGAATGATGTGGACAAGGTGCCGTTCTTCGGTAATCTGCCGGTACTTGGGCATCTGTTCAAACGTACCAACCGGACAGATGAAAAAACCGAACTGCTCATCTTCATTACGCCCAGAGTTCTGGATGAAAATCTGAGCCTGCGTTAGCGGGATCTGCATGGTGTCATGCCTTGTAGTCATAATCTGACAGCAAGACATTAATCCCTTAAAATACCTGTCATCTACTGGCAGGTATTTTTTTATTGTGGGAAACATATTTTTCGTGGGCTTGATGGGTGCAGGTAAAACAACGGTCGGCCGTCTGGTTGCCAAGCATCTCGGCAAGGAGTTCTACGACTCGGATCACGAGATCGAGCGCCGCACCGGTGTCAATATTCCGTTGATTTTTGAATTGGAAGGCGAAGCAGGCTTCCGCCGGCGTGAAGCTGCTGTCATTGACGAACTGGCTCATACGGACAATATCGTTCTGGCTACCGGGGGTGGGGCGGTGTTGTTGCCGGAAAACCGCGAGGTTCTGAAACGCAATGGTACGGTGGTTTATCTGCGCGCCAACGTGAATGAATTGTGGCAAAGAACGCGCAATGACAAAAACCGGCCTTTATTGCAAACTGATAATCCCCGGCAGAAACTCGAGCAATTGTTCGAACAGAGGGATCCGCTCTATCAGGAAGTGGCGACGGTCATTGTCGACACCGGCGGGCAGGCGGTCGGTAGTATCGTCCATGAGATAGAGAAGCGCTTGAACCAGCTTCAGGCTCAAGTTCGTGAAGCAAACCAGTCCCATGCACCAAAGTAAGCACAAATCATGCAGCAATCACAGGCAAAGCCATTACAACAAATGCAGACTCTTAACGTAGCACTCGGCGACAGAAGTTATCCGATCCATATAGGCACCAATCTTCTGGCGCAGCCGGAACTCATCCTGCCGCACCTCAAGCGCAAGCAGGTGGCTATTGTCACGAATACCACAGTTGCCCCCTTGTATCTTGAGGTGATCGCGCAGCCATTGCGGGATGCCGGCGTCAGCGTGATTCCTATCATCCTGCCGGACGGCGAGGCCTACAAGAACAGCGATACCCTCAACCAGATCTATGATGCCCTGTTGCAGAACCGTTGCGAACGGACGACAACGCTGATCGCGCTGGGCGGCGGTGTTGTCGGTGATCTGACCGGTTATGCTGCAGCTACCTATCTGCGCGGCGTTCCGTTCATCCAGGTACCGACCACGCTGTTGTCGCAGGTGGATTCATCGGTGGGTGGCAAGACCGGCATCAACCATCCGCTCGGGAAGAACATGATCGGCGCCTTCTACCAGCCGCAAGTGGTGCTGGCCGATATAGATACGCTCAGCACCTTGCCGCCAGCGGAACTTGCAGCCGGAATGGCGGAAGTCATCAAATACGGCCTGATTCGGGATCAGGATTTCTTCGAATGGGTGGAACTCAACATCGACAAGCTCAATGCGCTGGAACCGGAATCCATGCGTTACGCGATTTATTGCTCCTGTCAGAACAAGGCCGAAGTCGTGGCAGCGGACGAACGTGAGAGCGGCGAGCGAGCGCTGCTCAATCTCGGCCACACGTTCGGCCATGCAATTGAGAACGCCATGGGTTACGGCGTCTGGCTGCATGGCGAAGCGGTCGCTGCCGGTACCATGCTGGCTGCCGATCTTTCGCGTCGCCTGGGCTGGCTCAGTGCGGATGACGTGGCGCGCATGCGACGATTATTCATTGCAGCCAGACTGCCGGTCGATGCTCCCGATCTCGGCGTCGATCGCTATCTGGACCTCATGGGGCTGGACAAGAAAGTGGAGGATGGCAAGATCCGACTGGTGTTGCAGCAGGGCATAGGTAATTCGGTGTTGACCAGCGACTATGATGTCGAGTTGCTGAAACAGACGTTGACCACGACAGCACATGGCTGAACTCGCAGTTTATGCCGCCCGTCCGGAACAAAGCCGCGGCTGCGCCTACCGTGAGCCGGCGCCGGTCGGTCGCAACCAGTTCCAGCGTGACCGTGACCGCATCATTCATTCCAGCGCCTTCCGCCGGCTGGAATACAAGACCCAGGTCTTCGTCAATCACGAGGGCGACCTCTTCCGTACACGCCTGACGCACAGCCTTGAGGTTGCGCAGATCGCCCGCGCCATTGCCCGCAACCTGCATCTGCATGAAGACTTGGTGGAGGGCATCGCGCTCGCGCATGACCTCGGCCACACGCCGTTCGGCCATGCCGGACAGGATGCGTTGAATGAATGCATGAAGGCTCACGGCGGTTTCGAGCACAACCTGCAGTCGCTGCGCGTGGTCGATTATCTGGAGCAGCGCTATGCGGATTTCGACGGCCTCAATCTCAGTTTCGAGATGCGCGAGGGTATCCTCAAGCATTGCTCCGTCAAGAACGCCAAGCTGCTGGGAGATGTCGGCGAGCGTTTTCTGAAAAAACAGCAGCCCTCTCTGGAGGCACAGGTCACCAACCTTGCGGACGAGATTGCCTACAACAATCATGATGTCGATGACGGCTTGCGTTCCGGCCTGATCACGCTGGAACAGTTGTCCGAGGTACAGATATTCTCGGAGCATCTGAAACTGGTCAAGAAGCTTTACCCTGCATTGGAAGGGCGAAGACTGATTCATGAGACCGTGCGCCGCATGATCAATGCGCAAGTCGTCGACCTCTGCCAGCACAGCAGCCAACTGATTGAGGCCGCGGCCCCAAAAAGTATCGACGAAGTGCGGCTAAATCCGCCGCTGATCACGTTCAGCGCCAACATGCAAAAGCAGCAACTGGAATTGAAGCGCTTCCTGCGCAGCCGACTCTATCAGCATTACCGCGTCAATCGCATGAG
>JAEWTK010000170.1 GCA_023459535.1 Pseudomonadota bacterium | reverse complement strand
GGAAGGGATTGCACCGGATACCGAAGCGGCTGCGATTATCGTCGCCAAAACGCTGTTCGCCGGTCTGGCGGACGAGGAGCTGGCGGAGATCATCGAATCGGGTGGTCACAAGTTTCAGCTGATTGCCGATGCCAAGCAGGAGCATTGGGTTGATTACCGGCAAGACCTGGACAAGGCAACCATCGCTTTTCTGATTGCCGGTACAGATGAAGAAGCGCCTTTCGACAAGGAAGAAGTCATTCCGATGCTTGGGGCACTGTTGAGCATGTTGTGTGAGGCATTCAGCGACAGCTGAGTCAGGTGCTGCTGCTAGCAGCGTCATCCACATAAAACCATTCATGGCCGATTTTGAGAAAACGGCTGGTTTCATGCAGTCTTTCGGCTTTTCCGCCCACTTTGTAACGCGCGATAAATTCGACGATGGCGGAATCGGCTTCCCCAAGCTTATGACGTTTGACTGACAGGCCCAGCCATTTTGTCTGGGTGTCGTTTTCCAGGCCGAGATGGTCTGGCCTGGTGTCCGGGTGCCAGGTTTTCAGTAGGTATTCCTCAAGCCGTAAAACATAAGCCGAGTAGCGTGATCGCATCAGCGCTTCTGCCGTGGGTGCCATCAAGCCGTTATGGTATGACTGGCAGCAGTTGTCGTAGGTTTTGTTGCTGCCGCAAGGGCATGACGGAGCGTGTGTTTTTGGGTTTTTGACCATAAGAATACATGGCATTTTAAACTTTATTCGGGTGGCTCAAGCAAATTGAAAGTCGGAGGTTGATGTTTAATTGCTGCTGAGAGTCATCTGTACTTTCAGCATTAGCTCGTCAGCGATCATGCGGCCACCTTTGGATTCGCGTATCGCCATATGCCAGCGCGAGATGCAGGCTTTCAATTGCTCGTAAGACGAAGCCGTGCTGATCTGCTCGGACATGGTGCGGCCCATGAGGCCGAGGTATTCGGTGGTGCTGGAAATCAGGATGTTCTTGGTCTCTGCCAGTTGCTCTGCAGAAATTTCGGGTGTGCTGGGGGTCGATCCAATAACATGGGGAATGGTTTTCGGCCGGTTGGGGTCCTGAATGAAGCCTTGGGCTACGAGTTCCTCAATGATCTCGACCACGGTGAGTCGTGGCAGCGATTGTGCTATCTCGTTCAGCGTGCGTTTGCCGTCGATCAGTATCAGTACCTGCCGCTGTTTTGGGTTGAGGCGGCGCTGGTTGCCAGTAATTTCATCAATGCCTGAGGCCGTCTTTTCGTAGACCATCCTTCCGCTCCTGTCGTCTGTGCATCAAGCATTGAAAATAGCGACAGTTTGTTGCGCCCATGTGACAGGGCGCAGTGAGCAGGCATGCGAACAATGCCACCTGACTTCCCTGGTATTTCTCAAGGGAGGGCGGCTGGTCTTTTTTAATATAACTTCTGGCGGTATATTACTTTTGGTCTGGCTTCTTTGCGCTCAGATTCATGAACAGCCAGGTCAGGTATGCTGCCATGGCAATGATGAATACGATGATGCCAAGGCTGAGCAGGCCGGAAATGTCCCAAACAAATCCATCAACATGAAAATTCTCCTGATTATTGGAAGCGGCGTTTAAATGGATTAAAACTGACCGCAGTTAAATTTTATTGTCAGGGGTATGTTTCGTATTGATTTATATCAATAGGCGCAGTCATTAAACCGACATTTCTCGTTACTCCTTCGTTTCGTGGTTCTGTGTACAGGGCTCGGGAGCAACAGGGTCTTGAGCGGATACGGCGTGGAGTTTCTGCATGGCTTGTCAAGTTACAAAGCGCAGGTTTTTCATTTGTCGCTGCAGGGGCTTTAAAGTAAAATAGACTCCCGTCGCTGAGAATTCATTCAGCAAAATCATAAGCCCCTTCCATGACCAAATATGTATTCGTAACCGGCGGAGTCGTTTCCTCTTTAGGTAAAGGCATCGCCGCGGCCAGCCTTGGCGCAATTCTCGAGTCGCGTGGCATCAAAGTCACCATGCTCAAGCTCGATCCGTATATCAACGTTGACCCGGGCACCATGAGTCCGTTCCAGCACGGTGAGGTGTTCGTCACCGACGACGGCGCCGAAACTGATCTGGACCTTGGGCATTACGAGCGCTACATCAGTGCGCGCATGGGCAAGCGCAACAACTTCACCACCGGCCAGATCTACGAGACCGTGATCAAGAAAGAGCGTCGCGGCGAATATCTGGGCAAGACCGTGCAGGTCATCCCGCACATCACTGACGAGATCCAGAATCACATTAAGCGCGGTGCCGAAGGTGCCGATGTCGCCATCGTCGAAGTTGGTGGCACCGTCGGTGACATCGAATCCTTGCCGTTCCTCGAAGCGATTCGTCAGATGGGCATCCGCGAAGGCCGCGGCAATGCCTGTTACATCCATTTGACCCTGTTGCCGTGGATCCCGACTGCCGGCGAACTGAAGACCAAGCCGACTCAGCACTCGGTCAAGGAGTTGCGCGAGATCGGTATTCAACCGGATATCCTGCTGTGCCGCGCCGACCGTCCGATTCCGGATGAGGAGCGGGCGAAGATCGCGCTGTTTACCAATGTCGCGCCGGAAGCGGTGATTTCCGCGCTGGACGCGGAATCCATTTATGCGATCCCGGGTATGCTGCACGACCAGATGCTGGACGAGATCGTCTGTCACAAGCTGGGCATCCTGGCCAAGGCCGCCGATCTTTCCAGCTGGAAGAAGATCGTTGATGCACTGAAGCATCCTAAACACCAGCTCGATATCGCTTTTGTCGGCAAGTATGTCGACCTGACTGAATCCTACAAGTCGCTGACTGAAGCACTGATACACGCCGGTATTCATACCCACTCCAAGATCAAGATTCATTTTATTGATTCGGAGGATATCGAGAAGAGTGGTACAGACAGCCTGAAGTCCATGGACGCGATTCTGGTGCCGGGTGGTTTTGGCAAACGTGGCACTGAAGGCAAGATTGCCGCCATTCGTTATGCACGTGAAAACAAGAAGCCGTATCTCGGCATTTGTCTTGGCATGCAGCTGGCAGTGATTGAATTTGCACGTAACGTAGCAAAGTTGAAGGATGCCAACAGTACCGAATTCAACCCGGAGACGCCACACCCCCTGGTCGGTTTGATCACCGAGTGGAAAGATGCCAGCGGCAAGGTAGAGAAGCGTACTGAAGACTCCGACCTCGGCGGTACCATGCGTCTCGGCGCACAAAAATGTCCGATCGAAGCCGGCACGCTGGCGGCGCAGATCTACGGCACTGAAGTCAACGAGCGTCATCGCCATCGTTATGAGGTGAACAATCACTATGTCGAGCAATTGAAGGCGGCTGGCCTGATCATTTCCGCCCGCACGCCGACCGAGCAGCTGTGCGAGATGATCGAACTGCCGCAGGATGTGCACCCCTGGTTTGTCGCCTGCCAGTTCCACCCGGAATTCACGTCCAATCCACGTAGTGGTCACCCGCTGTTCAAGTCGTATGTCGAAGCGGCGTTGAAAGCCAAGGGGGTAACCAAATGAAACTTTGCGGCTTTGAAGTCGGCCTGGACCAGCCGCTGTTCCTGATCGCCGGTCCTTGCGTCATCGAATCGCAGCAGATGGCGATCGATACGGCTGGTCAGTTGAAGGAAATTACCGATGCGCTTGGCATCCCCTTCATCTACAAGTCTTCCTACGACAAGGCCAACCGCAGCTCGAACAAGACCTTCCGCGGTTTCGGCATGGAAGAGGGTTTGAAGATACTGGACGAAGTACGGCGTCAGGTCGGTGTGCCCATCCTTACCGATGTGCATACTGAGGAACAGGTACCGCATGTAGCAGCGGTGGTCGATGTGCTGCAGACGCCGGCTTTTCTTTGCCGTCAGACCGATTTCATTACGGCGGTCGCAACTTGCGGCAAGCCGGTGAACATCAAGAAGGGGCAGTTCCTTGCTCCTGGCGACATGAAGCAGGTCGTGCAGAAAGCCAAGGAAGCGAATGGCGGCGCGGATACCATTATGGTCTGCGAACGCGGTGTCTCTTTCGGCTACAACACGCTGGTGTCGGATATGCGTAGCCTGGCGATCATGCGCGAAACCAATTGTCCGGTGGTCTTTGATGCGACGCATTCCGTGCAGCAGCCGGGGGGGCAGGGCGACAAGAGCGGCGGCCAGCGCGAATTCGTGCCAGTGCTGGCAAGAGCGGCAGTCGCCAGTGGCATCGCCGGCATTTTCATGGAAACGCATCCGGACCCGAGCAAGGCGTTGTCGGATGGCCCGAATGCATGGCCCTTGCCTAAAATGAAGGCTTTGCTGGAAGTATTGGTTGATTTGGATAAGTTGGTAAAAAAAGCCGGGTTTATCGAACAAACCCTTTAACTGTAGTGGCCGTTGGCATATGCATTGCCATGTGTTGGCGGTCGGTAGTCAGAATGTCTAAATTTTGAGGAAAAGTTATGAGCGCAATTGTTGATATCATCGCCCGTGAAATTCTGGATTCCCGCGGCAATCCTACTGTTGAAGCTGACGTTCTGCTGGAA
>JAEWTK010000169.1 GCA_023459535.1 Pseudomonadota bacterium | reverse complement strand
TCCTGCATGCCGCGCCAGTTCTTGAATGAATCAGAAATCAGCGCATAGGTCGGAATGGTGGTGATGGTCTTGTCCCAGTTGCGCACCTTGACTGTGGTCAGGCTGATGTCGATGACATCGCCATCAGCGCCGTATTTTGGCATCTCCAGCCAGTCGTTGACGGCCAGCATGTTGTTGGCGGAAAGCTGGATGCCGGCGACAAAACCCAGAATCGGATCCTTGAATACCAGCAGTAGCACTGCAGTCATGGCTCCCAGGCCGCTGAACAGCAGCAGTGGCGACTTGCCGATCAGCAGGGCGATGGCCAGTATCAACGCGATGACGGCAGTGACCAGCTTGATGCCCTGGAAGATGCCGCGCAAGGGCAGGTTTTTGACTTTTTCGCTGAAGCGGGAGAAGTCTTGTAGCGTGTCCAGTAGCGAGAACAGTGTCAGCAGTGTGAACAGCAGTATCCATAATTCGGTGGCCGTCTCGATGATGGGCAGGGCTGTGGAGTCCGAATCCAGCCAGATTCTTGCCTGCGTGTAGAGAATCACACCCTGCAATGTGAGCACTGCCCGCTTGAACAGGCCGAACTTGAACAGCGCTTCCTGCCACCAGAACTGGGAGTGCTGGGCGAGGCGCTTGAGCGTCCTCAGTACGCCCAGATGTAGGATGACATGGACGACCAGCGCGGTCAGGATAATGACGAGCAGGATGACGCCGGTGGTCATCATGGGTGTCAGTTGCAGGCCTGTGGATTCCAGCCAGTTGAAGAGGTGTTCCTTGATAATCGATTGTTTTTGCATCAGTACTTGCTTTGAGTGAGAAATAGGATGGTTTGTGATTGCCCTCTACGCAGTTTCTTGTACCCCGCGTAAAAGACCTATCTTACAGACAAGTCCGGAGCAGACAAGTTTAGCGGAGAAATTAAGCTGTCCGACAGCGCCAATTCGCTAAGTATGCACTGGGCGCAGCAGGTTGCTGATCTTCTGCAGCAACATGGTATGTATGTTCTGGCGCTCGGTATCGATAGTGATGGTGTGTTTGAGCTCATCGCTGTCGAGGTCATCGGCACCGGCGAGTTGTTGCTGGAGGATTTCTGCTGTGGCTTCCGAGGCATCGTTTTGCTGCTGCTGCCGTTGTGCGATGCGTTGCTGCAGGGTGGTGACGGATGCCCTGAAATCCAGGATGCATACAGGCACTGACAGGGATTGCGCCATCTGCAGGAAAAGGTCGCGTTGCGCGCGTTTGAGAAAAGTCGCATCGACGATGACATGAAAACCGGATTGCAGGGCGATGTTGGCCATGGCAGCCAGATGTTGATAAGTCTGTTCGCCGGCTTTTGCCGTATAGATGCCGTCCTGCGCGGCCGAGCCCGTGTTGTCCAGCGCCGAAAAGCCGAACAGGCGTTTGCGTTCGATATCGGAGCGCAGATGGATAGCACCGATCTCCTCCGCCAATCGTCCGGCATGAAACGATTTTCCCGAGCCGGAAAAGCCATGCGTCAGCAGCAGCAGCGGTCGGTCGGTTACTGTATAGCGCAGGGCGAGGGCGATATGCCGGGCATATTCCTCGTGTTTGCGCTGCCGTTCGGCGTTGTCGTTCAATTGCTGTTCACTCAGCAGCGCGACTTTTGCCCGTACCAGCGCGCGGTAGATCAGGTAGTAGCGCAATATGCTCAGTCCCGGATAGTCGCCGGTCTGTTGCAGGTAGCCGTTGAGCAGGCGCCAGCTGAAAGACTCGAAACCGCGATAATCGAGGTCCATCAGCACGAAGGCGATCTCGCTCATGACATCGATCCAGCGTAGCATGGGGTTGAACTCGATGCAGTCGAACGGCGTGATCTTGCCTTCGATCAGTGCGATGTTGCCGAGGTGCAGGTCGCCGTGGCATTCGCGCACAAAGCCCTGTTGCTTGCGCTGCCGCATGAAGTCAGCTTTCTGTTGCCACTCTGCAGCTACCCAGGCTTGCAGGCGTTCGACCTGTGGCATCTCTGTTTGTGCATCTTGCAGTAGCGGAGCGATATGGTCGAAATTCTCCTCACACCAGTGGCGGATGGTTTGCGGTTCGCCATATTCGGCACCGGCCTCAGCGATCTGCGCCGTCTGGTGAAAAGCGCTGACGACCTTCGCGACGCCGTCGATATCGTCGTTGTTGAGCACCCCCTGTTCTGCACGTTCGGAGAGCAGGCTGCCCGCTTTGAACTGGCGCATGCGGACCGCATATTCGATCGCAGGGCCCGTGCCGTTGACTTGCGGTTTTGATGGATTGCCGCCGATCGGCACCACTTCAAGATAGATATCGCGGCTGAAGCGCTGGTTGAGGCGCAGCTCCTCCTGGCAATAGAACCGGCGTTTTTCCAGCGTCGAAAAATCGAGAAAGCCGAAATTGACCGGTTTCTTGATTTTGTAGACAAATCTTCCCGTCAACAGCACCCAGGAAATATGAGTCTCGATCAGTTCTATCGTGGCCGATTCGTGCGGATAGGCGGCGGCTGACAACAGGGCGGCAATGAGTGGATTGTCGGTCATCTTAGGCATGGTTGCGTGCTGGTCATTGAGCTGTTTGAGTTCTGAGCATGCTTTGGATGATACCTCAGGGCTGAAGCATGGCGATGGCATCGGCAATCGAGTTTGCATTCAACTTGGCGACACAGCAGGCGCCATCTTGGGCTGCATGCATGCGCACCAGCTGGATCACCTGCGGCAGGTTCAGGCACTCGCCAGTGGCCATGAACCTTTCATTCCTGTTCTTTGCTATTTGGAAGCATAGACCTGCGGAATCGATCAGCATGTCGTCCGCGGTCAGATGCATCGCCTGCACATGGCCGTCCGACAACCAAGTGGCGTGATCCTGCAGGTAGATGAGTTCGTCCGTGCCATGTAGTTTGATCATGGCTGGCCACTTTACTTCGTCTCTTGAGATTTGGGTCTGTTCAGTCATGGGTGTCTGTTTTGCCCAGGTACTTGAGATGGCTGCCGCAACCGGCATGGCAATCGGATGCGCCAAGACCCTTGATCAGGATGCGGCCGGCCTGCTGCCGGTTGATTGTGCATTCGGCTTGTGTGAAACGTGCGATATGGATGATGCGGGTCTCCGGTGCGGAAAGCAGGTAATCGATATGCCATCTGAGCTTTTTGTCCTTGCTGCAGTGACGTGCAATGCGCGCCTCCAGGTTGCGGCGGGCGCTGCCGGTGTAGACGTAATCACCAGCGGGAAAGAAGCAGGTACCGAATTTGCCGATTGCGATCCGTGCGTCTTCCTTCAATCGGATGGTCAGCTGATAAGTGATCGGATTTTCCGGCATCGCTAATCGTTAATCCGGCAGCGACTCCCGCTGCTGTTGCTTCGGGAGTCATGGCCGTTTTTACTGAGCTTTCATATTGTCAACGCGCAGGAAATACTTCTTGGCATAGGCCAGCAGTTGACCGTCACTGGGGTGATCGACGGTTTCGACGCCGACGACTTTATCTGCGATGACGGGGTCGTGCCTGTTCATGTGCTTGATCAGTTCCAGCTTGGCTGAACCGGGACCGACGATCAGTATTTCGCTGCAGCCGGCAACTGCTCTTGCGACTTCATGCAGATAATTCTGGTCAGCGGCAGCGTGTCCGCTACCGACCACACCTGCCTTCTGGTGGACATGGCCGTGTTTGGATCTGGTGGTGACAGTCGAGTTTTCATGAGTATCCGCATTGAACTGAATGACGTGCGCTTCCTGATGATCGAGCCATACGACGACGTGACTTAGGGGCATCTTGTTTCTCCTTGTGATAATGGTTCGATCATAGCTGCAAATTTCGTGTTTGGTATTGCTTTAGGTCAAATATCGGGACGGCATGAAAATTCGGCATGATGCATGATTGATCCCGGCAGGCGAAAACTAGATTCTCGCAATCTTTGCCGAGAATCCGCGTTTGAGCAGCAGTGAATTGCCGATCACGGAAAGCGAGCTGGCGGTCATGGCCACGACGCCAATCATCGGGTGCAGCAGTCCCAGGGCGGCGATTGGGATAGCCGCCACGTTATAGATGCTGGCCCAGATCAGGTTTTGCACGATCTTGCTGAAGGTGGCGCGGGACAGGTGCATGGCCTCGACGACCCCGGTCAACTCGCCGCGCACGAGTGTGACGTCCGCCGCTTCAATGGCGACATCGGCCCCGGCGCCGATGGCAATGCCCACATTGGCCTGTTTCAGAGCCGGGGCGTCATTGATGCCGTCGCCGACCATGGCTACATGATTGCCATGTTTCGCCTGTAGCGCGCGAATCGCTTCAACCTTGCCTTCCGGCAGGACACCGGCCTGCACTTCGTCGATCCCCACTTCGTCAGCCACTGCCCGGGCTGCGCGCTCGTTGTCGCCGGTAATCATCACTACGTGCAAACCGAGTTCATGCATGCCGCGAATGGCATCCACCGACTCCGCCTTGATGGTGTCTGCAACTGCGACCAGGCCTAGCGCATGTCCGTTGGCGGCCACGATGATGACCGTGCGCCCACGCGACTCCAGCTGTTTCAAGGCATCGTCCAGTGCCTCCAACCCGGTTACCCCGTCTTCTTCCAGCAGGCGACGATTGCCGATCAGTACTTCTTCATTGGCCACCTTGCCGGAGACGCCGCGTGCGCCGGTGGAACGAAACTCCGTTACCTCACTCAATGTGATGCCCCGTTCCCTGGCACCCTCTACGATCGCTTTTGCAATGGGGTGCTCTGAAGCGTTTTCCACACTTGCGGCTAGCGTCAGCAAACGC
>JAEWTK010000168.1 GCA_023459535.1 Pseudomonadota bacterium | reverse complement strand
GTATACAGCCACCAAAATACTTATTAAAGAATTAATATCAATAAAAACAATGGATTGAGATAAATGTCATATTTGGTATGGATGTTGCATCTGATGGGTGATGCTTAAATTAGTATCGCTTTCTTAGTCGAGGAGCTGTTAATGAAAAAATATCCCATACCAAAAGCAACTGCAGTTGCTGTGATGCTGGCGTTTGCCGGTACATCCGGTCTCGCAATAGCGGCAGAAGAACCCGTCGTTACCGAGGCTGTTACAGTCAAAGGTATTTTGCCATCCAATCTTGAGGCTGTTCCGGGTTCGTTTAGCGTGGTGGATGAAAAGGCGCTGGAAGAGCGCCAGCCGTTCTCCATGGAAGAGGCCTTGAGCAATGTTCCGGGTGTCAATGTAGTGGGTGAGAGCGCTTATGGCTTGGGTATCAATATAGGTTTGCGAGGCATGGATCCGCGTCGTACCGCCCGTACCCTGCTGATGGAAGACGGCATGCCGCTGTTTCTGGCACCTTATGGCGATCCGTCAGCACATTACACAACCCCGTTGGAGCGTCTGCAGCGTATCGAAGTGGTCAAGGGCTCAGGTCAGGTCCTGTACGGCCCGCAGACGGTCGGTGGCATGATCAACTTTGTTACCAAGCCGGTGCCAACCAATGGTTTTGCCGGTAGTGTCACTGGCAAGGTAGGTACTGATGATTACGTCGGCGGTCATGTCAATATCGGTTATGGTGACGAGCGCGGCGGCTTCATGATCGATGCGCTGCAGAATAAGGGTGACGGTATTCGCGACAACCATGATTTCGATCAGCGTAACATCACACTCAAGGGCCAGCTGAATCTGTCCGACCGTCACACTTTGATTGGTAAAGTGGGCTATTACGAAGAGGACTCACATATCACTGAGACCATGCTGTCACGTGCTGAATATGCCGAAGACAAGTTCCAGGCGCCAACCGGCAAGAATGACAAGTTCCAGATGGAACAATGGTCTACACAGCTGCAGCACATCTTTCAGATTAGCGACAGCATGAAACTGAGCACGCAGGCTTACTATGCCGATATCGAGCGCGCTTCCTTCCGTCAGGTCGCCGGTCCGGGTGGATGGGAGGACGACGATTACTGGGAAGAAGCTAACAAGTATTCGCAGATGATCTATTGTCCGGAAAGTGTCGTTGGTGCTGGCAATGAAGTAGAGAACAATGCTGACGTGACTGAGGCAAATTCGGTCCAGTGCGGTGGTCAATGGCGCCCTCGCGAGTACAACTACTGGGGTATCGAGCCGCGTCTTGATTTTAGTCATAACCTGTTCGGTATTGAGAACGATGCTGTCGTCGGCTTCCGTTATCATCGTGAAGATATCAAGCGCCAGGGCTTCCGTGGCATTTCTTCCGCATTCCAGAGTCTGGGTTATGCCAAGTCTTTTGCCGGCATCGAGAAGGATGCCGTAGTGGATGCCAATGACGTCTATCTCGGTGGCCCAGAAGGTTGGCATCAGGAACGTCTCGAAACCGATGTGACGGCCTTGTCCTACTATGCGCAGAACACCTTCTATATCGGTAACTGGTCGCTGACACCGGGCTTGCGTTTCGAGGATGTCAAGGTCAAGCAGAAGGTCGTCTGGGCTGACGGTGAAGCCCAAGGCGTGCAGGACACCAACCGCTATTCGGAACTGTTGCCGGGTTTCGGCGTGGCGTGGAATGGCATCGCCAACACCACGATTTTCGCTGGCGTGCATAAGGGCTTTGCGCCACCGCGCCCGGATCGTGATTTGAGCGAAGTCAATGGTCAGGTCGCAATCGATAATACCAAGCCGGAAGAAAGCACCAATTGGGAACTGGGCATTCGTTCCAATTACTACAAAGGCATTGGTGTCGAAGCAACGCTGTTCCATAACGATTTCGACGAGATTGTGATTCGTAACGGCAGCCGTTTCGACAATGGTGGCAAGTCTCTGATGCAGGGGCTGGAGCTGGCGGGGCGTGTTGATTTCGGTACCATCTTCAACACATCCCATAATGTCTATGTGGCTGGTAACTACACCAATCTGTTCACGGCGAAGTTCAAGAAAGACTCATATGAGGACGTAGAAGTGGACGCAGGTGAACTCTCACCTGGCGCATTGGGTGCCTGTCCGAGCTATGACCCGAATTCTGCCGTCGACTTTGAAGACACGTGTCAGTTGATCAAGGACGGCAGTCGCCTGCCATATGCACCAAAGCACATGGCCTCGCTGAACTTCGGTTATGAGCATCCGATTGGCTTCCATGCCCGTATCGGTTGGGACTACGTCAGTAGCCAGGATCCGGACCCGATTGCTCGTGTTTCCGATCCGCAAACCGGCGTCAGCGGCAAGATTCCCTCCTATACGTTGTTCAACGCTTCGGCAAGCTACAAGCCTCAAGGCACGAACGCCACCATCTTCTTGAGCGGCAGCAATCTGGCTGACAAGGAATACCTGGCAAGTCGTGTCAATGGTATGACGGTTGGTCGTGGCCGTACCGTATTTGGCGGTCTGCGTTACGACTTTTAACCCATAATCATCATCCGGGTGCTGGGAGGGGTAGCTTCTGGCTATCCCTCTCTCACAGCGAGCCTTTTATCTCCCCAGATTCAGGCTCGCTTTTTTTCGTCTGCGATTGACTGAAGCTCAAGGTAGAAAAGCGGGAAAATTCAAGGCAAAAAAAAGCGGAACCTTCTCGGGGAGAGGAAGGCCCGCTGTCAGGGGAGGGGTAGTGGAGATAAGTCGTTTATGCGGTAATGGTCTTTTCGTTGATGATTCTTACCTTGTCGCCGATCTTATGCTGCGGTGCTGTGTCCAGCGTGACAGTAAGATGAAGGCCATTCTGCATGCGGACCTTGACGACATATGCAGTCTCGTTGGCATATACGTTGTCACTCTGGCGGCGGCTCAGGCCGGTGCCGGTGACTTCACTGTTTGATTCATCCAGAACCATCAGTCTGGCGTTCTTTCTGTGCGCATCCAGATAGTTATCCAGGTGCTGTTCTGACAAATCGCCTGATGGTGTATTCAATGCGCTTTCTGTTGTATCTGAGATATTTGCAGGAACAGTTTCAATGCCGATAACTACGCCGCAATTAAAGCATTCCGTGAGCTTGGGTTTGACAGCGCTGCTGAAAGGACTTTGCGCAAAATCTACCTTTGCAATCCAAGTGTTGCCGATGTGAGCACGGTCATCTGCCGTCCCGTCCGAGCTGACAGTTGGCTCTTTCTGTTGTTGTCTGTCCTGGTCGCTGGCGGTGGTTTGTTTGCCTTCAATCAGATCGGCGATAGCGATGCTGCCGACAATGCTTAATGCAGTCAGTGCGATAGCAGTGAACAGAACGACAGGGTGTGATGTTTTCAGTTTGAAGTTTTTCATCGTGAATCCTTGCTGGCTGGCGATATCCTGTTACGGTTCCTGGAAATGGAATCTGTGATAAAGATTTCCGGATGCATCGCAAGCCTGTCTGCTGATCTGCTCCTTTTCGCGCATTTCGCTGCTTGTGTGAATGGCTCTGGCGTATCTAGCGGTTGCAGACTTGTTGCCAACGGCGGTCTCCAGAATGGAGTAGCCGTCGGCAGTCTGAACGTGCGGCGCGCTTGCAGGGTGGTGCTTTTGCGCGATGATGCATGACATCATGGATGCGCCCACATGCAACGGCCTGATAAGTCTGCTAAGGGCCATGTTCGGTTAGCTCCGAATCACCAGTGCGTTCTTGACGGATTGCACGCCATTGACGCCTGATGCGATATGCACGGCTCTCAGGAGTTGCTCGCCGTTGTTGACGAAGCCGCTGAGAATGACCTGACCCTTGTGTGTTTCAACGCTGATATCGATGCCATCCAAGCCGGCATCCTTGATCAGCTCGGCTTTGACCTTGGCTGTGACCGTTGCATCGTCAATATAGGCGGAGACGCGCTGTTGTTGCACATTGCTCTTGAAATTGATGTATTCGTCAACGGAAAGTGCACCGTCCTGATTGATGTCGGCTTCGGAAAAGTAGCTGCTGACATCCTTGTCGCGGGCTACTTCTTCATGTGTCAGTTGCTTGTCAGAGTTGGTGTCCAGCTTCTTGAATTCAGCGGATAGCGGTTTCTGGTTGATCGTATCCTCAGTGCCGATGGCGGATACTTGTGAGCTGATAACGGCGAGTGCCAGTGCAACAGTTGTGGCGAAGACACCAGCAGTCAGTTTGGCCTTGCTTACGTCTTTGAATTTGTTATCAGGATTCATGCTTTATCCTCCGGTAAATTAATACACAGTCAGATAACAGCATGAGGTGTGCCAACTTTGATAAATATATTTAAATCATATACTTAAAAATATTTTCAAGATCTGGAAAGGGATTGATCTGTTGCTGAATACAGACGGAAAATGGATGTATTCAGTAAGTGATTGAAAAATATAGAAAACTAGTGTCTCAAAATGACGACACTAGTTGGCTGGCGGGGTTTCCTTGAAGAGTGCGGGCGTCAACTCATGGCGCTGCAGGAGTTTGTAGAACTCGGTCCGGTTGCGCTGCGCCAGGCGTGAGGCTTGAGTGACGCTGCCATTGGTCGCTTTCAGCAGCTTGATCAGATAATCGCGTTCGAAGTTTTTGCGGGCGGTCTCGAAAGGCAGTATGCCGCCGATATCGTCATGCAGGGCTTTCTGAACCAGTGATGCCGGTACCAGGGAGGTGGTGGAGAGTACGACGGTCTGCTCCACGATGTTCTGCAATTGGCGCACATTGCCGGGCCAGGGTGCGGCAATCAGCAACTCCATGGCTTCGGGCGCGAATCCATTGAGGTGTTTGCCGTATTTTTCGCTCAGACGATGCAGGAAGCTGTTGGCCAGCAGGGAGATATCCTCGCGGCGTGCAGCGAGGGCCGGAATCTCAAGGCCGACCACATTGATACGGTAATAAAGATCTTCGCGGAAACGGCCGGATTTCATTTCTTTCGCCAAATTGCGATGGGTGGCGGAAATCACGCGGACATTGACCGGTATGCTGCTGTTGGAGCCGACCGGCCGGATGGTGCGTTCCTGCAGTGCGCGCAACAGTTTGACCTGCAGCGGCATGGGCATGTCGCCGATTTCATCGAGGAACAGCGTGCCGCCATCCGCGCTCTGAAACAGGCCCTTGTGGTCGCGTAGGGCACCGGTGAATGCCCCTTTGCTGTGGCCAAACAACTCGGACTCAAGTAACTGCTCCGGGATCGCGCCGCAATTGATGGCAATGAAAGGATGGTTGTGGCGCGGACTGGCCTGATGGATGGCACGCGCAAATAACTCCTTGCCGGTGCCGCTCTCGCCCTGGATCAATACGCTGGCATCCGAGCTGGAGATGAGTTTGGCCTGTCCCAGCAGGTTTTCCATCTGCGGGCTGCGCGTCATGATCTCGGCGCGCCAGCTTTCGACGTCCTCGTCCTGTTTGCTGGCATGGGCACCGGCGGTGGTGCGCAGTGCGGCTTCGACCTGTTGCAGCAGTGATTTGCTGTCGAATGGTTTGGTCAGGAAGCCGAATACGCCGCGCTGCGTCGCATCCACGGCTTCAGGGATGGAGCCATGTGCAGTCAGCATGATCAGCGGTAGGGCAGGGTCGCTCTGGTGAATGGCATCGAATAGCGAGAGCCCATCCATGCCGGGCATGCGCAAATCGCTGATGACTAGTGCCGGCCGGCTGATGGCGATCTGGGCCAGCGCTTCCTCGCCATTGCTGGCCGACATGGTCTGATAACCGGCGGCATTTAGACGCATGTTCAGCAGTTTCAGAATATCCGGATCATCATCGACCGTCAGTATGCGTTTGCCAGCCTGGCTATCCAGGGCTTGCGTACTTGTGCCGCTCATTTCTTG
>JAEWTK010000167.1 GCA_023459535.1 Pseudomonadota bacterium | reverse complement strand
ATATCATGTAGTACATCGATCCCAGATAGACGATCAACGCCAGCAATCCGAAGAACAACCCCAACTTGATGCTGCGACTACGCCTGTCCTTGTCCTGATCTTTCATATTGCTTTCTTTATGTCGTATGACGTGGTTCGCAAAATTGCGAACCACGTCCATAATTTACTTGATGACGGGTTGCACGGTGAAACTGTGATACGGCGGAGGCGACGGCAGCGTCCACTCCAGTCCATCCGAACCCTCCCATACCTTGTCCGTGGCTTTCTTGCCACCGCGTGCACAGCTGACAATGTTGTAGATAAACAACAGCTGAGACAGACCCAGCACCAGCGCCGCCACCGTCGAAACCGCATTGAAGTCGGCGAACTGCAGCGCGTAATCCGGGATGCGGCGCGGCATGCCGGCCAGACCGAGGAAGAATTGCGGAATGAAGGTCAGATTGAACGAGATCGCGGTCAGCCAGAAGTGCAGCTTGCCCAGATTCTCGTTGTACATGTGCCCCGTCATCTTCGGCAGCCAGTAATACACGCCCGCCATGATGCCCATGATGCCGCCGGCAAACAGTGTGTAGTGGAAGTGCGCAACAACGAAATAGGTATGGTGGTATTGCGCGTCCGCCGCCACGTCCGCCAGCACCAGACCGGTCAGGCCGCCGATACCGAACAGGATGATCCAGCCGACAGCGAACAGCATGGGCGTTTCAAAGGTCATGGAACCGCGCCACATGGTGGCGATCCAGCAGAAGAACAGCACGGCCAGCGGTACCGAGATCGCCATGGTGCTGAACATGAAGTAGATCAGCGCCGGTACCGGCATACCCACCGTAAAGAAATGGTGTGCCCAGACCACTACTGACAGGATACCGATACCCCAGAACGAATAGACCTGTGCCTTGTAGCCATACATCGGTTTGCGGGCGAAGGTCTGCAGAATCTGCGGCATGAAACCCCAGACCGGCAGCAGCAGGATGTACACCTCAGGGTGGCCGAAGAACCAGAACAGATGCTGGAACAGAATCGGGTCACCGCCGCCAGCCGCATTGAAGAAGTGTGTACCGAAATGGCGGTCGGTCAACAGCATGGTCACCGCACCGGCCAATACCGGAATCGTCGCAATCAGCAGGAACGCAGTGATCAACCAGCCCCAGGCGAACATCGGCATCTTCATCAAGGTCATGCCGGGAGCACGCATGTTGAAGATGGTGACGATGACGTTGATGGAACCCATGACCGAGGAAATACCGAGGATGTGCACGGCGAAGATGGCGAAATCGACACCGATGCCGCCCTGTACCGAGAGCGGCGCATAGAAGGTCCAGCCTGTGGCGATCGCGCCATCACCGATATCGAACAAGGCCAGCGTAAACGGCAATGTGAGCAAAATGGCCGCTGGCGGCAACAGCCAGAAACCCCAGTTGTTGAGGCGCGGCAACGCCATATCGGGTGCCCCGAGCTGCAGCGGCAGCATCCAGTTGGCAAAACCGGTCGCCGCCGGCATCAGGGCGGCAAAGATCATCACCAGCGCATGCACACCGATCAACTGATTATAAAAATCGGGCTGCATCAGCTGCATGCCCGGCTGGAATAGTTCGACCCGTACCGCCAGGATCATCAAACCGCCCACCATGAACATGATGAGCGAGAAGATCAGGTACATGGTCCCGATATCCTTGTGGTTGGTCGTTGTCAACCAACGCAGGATGCCGGTCGGGTGGTCATGATGTTCGTCATGGCCCGCAGTGCTTGCATAACTCATTGCTCTCTCCTTAACCCCAAAACTTTATTCGGTTTTTAACGTAATGCCTTGACCTGTGCCGGTTGCAGCACATCGCCTACGGAATTGCCCAGCGCATTGCGTTCATAGGTCACCACAGCGGCAATGTCGATATCGTTCAGCGTGCCTTTCCAGGCAGGCATGATGTTCTTGCCGTTCCAGACGCGATCAAGATGACTGTCCACCAGCAGCTTGCCATCCGCATCGAAATTGGGACCTGCCACGATAGCGCTACCTGTCAAGGGCGGGAAAGCCGGTGGCATACCCTGACCATTGGCCTGGTGACAGACGGCACAGTTTTTCTCGTAAACCCCCTTGCCGTGCGCGACCAGTTCTTCCATGGCCCACTCCTTGTCAGCACCCGCTGTCGCCGCCTCCATCTCACCTTTCTTGGCAACGACCCAGGCCTTGAATTCCTCTTCCGGCACGGCGTCAACCACGATAGGCATGAACCCATGTCCCTTGCCGCAGAGCTCCTTGCACTGACCGCGATAAGTTCCGGGTTTCTCGACCTCGATCCAGGTCTCACGCAGGAAACCGGGGATGGCGTCGCGGGCGGAACCGAAAGCCGGCACCCACCAGGTATGGATGACATCATTCGCCGTAATCAGGATGCGGATCTTCTTGTCGACCGGCACGACGAAATGGTTATCGACTTCCAGTAGGTAGTTTTCACCCTTTTCCTCCTGATTGTAGATCTGCTCCTGCGGCGTCGTCAGGTTGCTGACGAACTTGATGCCCTCTGCCTCGCCGTCCATGTACTCGTATTGCCAGCGCCATTGCGAACCGGTAATCTTCACCACCATGTCGGCGCCCTGCTTCGTGTCTTCCATCAACTGGATACTATGAACCGCAGGGATACCCATGAGGATGAAGTCGATATAAAGCAGAATGGCGAACGGCACCAGCGTCCAGGCGATCTGCGACCTGGTGGTCGGACCGGTAAACGTCGCTGCCTGATAGCCGCGACTCTTGCGGTGTTTGAAGATGGAATAGATCATGATGGCCAGCACCACGATGAACATCACAAAAATCACCAGCATGAACTGATTGTGAATCTGGAAAATATCCTTTGCGACAGGTGTAACCGGCTCCGGCAAGTTCCACTTGGCCTCCTGCGCAATTGCTGCGAATGAATTCAGCCCCAGGATGAGGAACAAGCCCATTTTTCTTATCAACTGCATCACCATACCCACTCCCAAATCAGGTTTTAAGTAATAACACCGACACGTTTTTTTAGTTGTTCAGCCAAAAGCAAACGCTGGTCGTCGTTCATGAAATGACGGCCAAATTCCACTTCCTTGCCATGTGATCGAAGAAACAACGAATGGTCCCCACACGGCAATTCCCTGACCAGAACGCGCGCCCAGTAACGGTTAAAAACCGTCCGGTAGTCATGTTGATAGTCGTGCTTTTCTATCGCGAGGTTGTCACCTTCGATCGTGATGCTTTCGTAATCCCCTGCATGGCAGTGGATGTAATAAAAAGCATAGGCAATCGCGAGAACTTCGAGACCGGCAAACGGCAGAACCAGCCATGCACCTGCAAATGAAAAACCAAGACCGATGAGTAGGGAGAATGCAGCAGTAATAGCGACGACAACCATCATACCCCTTGGAGACAAGGCGCAATGCGGTCGTACGATGACTTTGTAATCTGTAACTGGTACTGCCACTGCCGCCCTCCTCCACTATAGCCACCTCTTGAAGGGCGGCTTTTATTAAGGAACTGCAACAACAAATTAACCGATACAACGAATTACAAACTGAATAACAAGCTGCGACATTTCGTCACACTTTGTTACGTTTTGGAAATTAACACAATCATCCAGCTTGCACAAGCAAGTTACCTATACAGCCATTCCATCATTGACCGAACGCGGTAACCGGACAAACCGTACACCAGACACATGCCCCACAAAACAACACAGGCCCATGTTTTCAATATACTTTTTTTGGTATTGGAAATTGGCATTGACCGTCCGAATATACTTTTTTTGCTCTGTTGCCGCCCTGTGCTTTGACTTATGATGGTTATCAGCCATGGATGGAGGTTAAAAAATTCACACGGTCAACCGGCAACTCCTGCAAATCACGTGGCCCTTTATCTTCATCGTGATCTTCATGCTCGGCATGATTGCGCTCAGCCTGCACCTGCAATCTGCACTGCGTGCCTATGTGGCTGGCGAGAGTCAGTGGTCAAAAGGTCAGAAGGAAGCCGTCTTTTTTCTCAATACCTACGCCGTGTCAAAGTCGGAAACCGACTACCAGAAATATCTGCAGGCCATCTCCGTGCCACTGGGCGACCATCAAGCGCGCATTGCCCTGCAACTACCGGAACCGGATATTGAAACCGCGCGCCGCGGATTCATCGAAGGCCGCAACCATCCGGACGATGTGCCGGGCATGATCCGTCTGTTCCGCTGGTTCCAGCATGCCGCCATCATGCAAGAGCCAATTGCCATCTGGACCGAGGGCGACGAACTGATCGCCAAACTGACCACGCTGGCGCAGGAGCTACATGAAGACATGACGGCAGATGACTTGAGTGAAGCCGAACTGCAAAGCCTGCTGACAGAGATCAACAGCATCAACCTGCAGCTTTCACCGCTGGAAGAAGCGTTTTCAAACACGCTGGGCGAAGTGTCGCGCCAGGCCAATCTACTGATCAATCTTGCAGTCACACTGGTCACGCTGCTGATGCTGGGCATGGGTGTCGCGCTATCCCGTCGCATGGTCAAACAGCGGGTCGCCACCACCCACGATTTATGGAGAAACAAGTCACGCTTCAAGGCCATGATCGATACCGCGATGGATGCCGTAGTGGAAATTGATGCCGCAGGCGCCATCACCCATTGGAGCAAACAGGCTGAAACCATATTCGGCTGGGGTGCGGAAGAAGCCATTGGCAAGCCGCTGCACAGCCTGATCATTCCCGAGCATCTGCGCGCAGCCCACCTGCAGGGCATGCAACGCCACCAGAACCATGACAGCACACTCGTCCACCGGCGCTTTGAAACGCAGGCACTGCGCCGCGATGGCTCAGAATTTCCGGTGGAACTCACCGTATCGTCGATCAAGTTGCAGAACACCACGGCATTTTGCGCCTTTATCCGCGACATCACCGAGCAAAAGCAGGCCGCGGCTCTGCTGAAGAACCTTGCCCATTACGACAACATCACGGGCCTGCCCAACCGCGTACTGTTTCGGGACCGCCTGAACCAGGAGACCAAGCAATCGAAACGGACCGGATTACCGACCGCCGTCATGTTTCTGGATATAGATCATTTCAAGGTTATCAATGATACGCTCGGTCACGAGCAGGGCGACGTCCTGCTTCGGCAGGCGGCGGAACGCCTGAACGAATGCCTGCGCGATACAGATACCGTCGCGCGATTCGGTGGAGACGAATTTGTCGTCATTCTGAGCCAATTGCACGACCTGGAGAGTATCGACCAGATTGCCGTACGCATGCTCGAAACCATGAAGGCACCATTCCATCTGAATGGCGAAGTCGCCTATGTATCCGCCAGCATCGGCATCGCCCTGTTCCCGATCGATACGGATTCATGCGAAGAACTGATCAAGAGTGCCGACCAAGCCATGTATCTGGTCAAGAAATCCGGCCGCAACAATTACACTTTTTTTACCAGCACCAAGTAGGCATCAGCGCTGGCGCTCGACGACTCCGGTACAGACCAATCCCCGCTGCCCTACTCCGAGAAAATTCAATATCGACTACATCAAGATTGACCAGTCCGTCATCAGAAACATGACAACCAGTGCGGATGGCATCAGCCAGTACGGAAGTCATCATCTCTACGCACACAAGCTGGGGCAAGGTCGTTGCCGCCTGAAGCGTTCGAAGAGTTGCTGAAGAAGATGTCAGCCGAAGCCTGACTGCTGAAAGATAAAACTGACTATTGCTTTATAATGCTGGTGCCGGGAGGGGGACTCGAACCCCCACACCTCGCGGCGGCGGATTTTGAGTCCGCTGCGTCTACCAATTCCGCCATCCCGGCATGGGAGGCAGCATTATACAAGCAGTCAGGACTATGCGCACTACCGATTTTGATTTTTATCTCCCTGATGAACTCATCGCCCAGTTCCCCGCACCTGAACGTAGCGCCAGCAGACTGCTCAGGCTGGACGGTAAAACCGGTCAGCTGCGCGACGACTGGTTCCGCGACCTGCCTGAGTTTCTCGGGCCTGACGACCTGCTCGTCCTCAACGATACCCGCGTCATCAAGGCCAGACTGACCGGCGAAAAAGCCAGCGGCGGCAAGATCGAGGTCATGGTCGAACGGGTCATCGACAATCAGCGTTTGCTGGCACAGATTCGCGCCTCGCGTTCACCCAAACCCGGCAGCCTGCTGAGAATCGCCGATGCCTTCGATGCTAAAATCATCGAGCGGCAGGACGACCTCTTTCTGCTGGAGATATTGAACCCGACACCGGCCATCGAACTGATCGACCGACACGGCAGCCTGCCACTACCGCCCTACATCAGCCACGCGGCTGACGACCATGACGAAGAACGCTACCAGACCGTATTCGCACGTGAACTGGGCGCAGTGGCGGCACCTACCGCCGGCCTGCATTTCGATGACGCCATGATGGAAAGACTGAAGGCGTCCGGCATCGCTATCGCCTACGTCACCTTGCATGTGGGTGCGGGCACCTTCCAGCCGGTACGGGTGGACAATATTCACGAACACAAGATGCATAGCGAACTCTACTCGGTACCGCAGGCTACGGTGGATGCCATCCGGCTGGCCCGGACCAGAGGCGGCAAGGTCACAGCGGTCGGCACCACCGTGTTGCGTGCGTTGGAAAGCGCAGCGCGCAATGGCGAATTGCAGGGCGGTTCAGGCGAAACCGATATCTTCATCACCCCCGGTTACCGCTTCCAGGTGGTGGAACGCCTACTGACCAATTTTCATTTACCCAAGAGTACGTTGTTGATGCTGGTCTCCGCCTTTGCCGGCACCGACCATATCAAGCGGGCGTATCAGCATGCCGTCGAAGCCAGATACCGCTTTTTCAGTTATGGTGATGCCATGCTGATCGAACGCGCCTGATGCCGGGATGAACTCTTTACCTGCTGACACACTCCACACCCATGCCAATATTGCATATACACACCAAGGTTAACGCCATGTCGCTTCTCAAACGCACCATTGTCATTGCCGCCACTTCCGGCTTCGCACTGCTTACACCACTGACACAGGCAGAGGTGCTGGCCGAGGCCATCCCAGAGGTCAAGATCCCGCTGGCAAAAAAACCGACTTCACGGCCGATGACTGTGGCCTATGTGCCCTACCTCAAACAGTATTTCATCGCTGACGGCGGACTGGCTGCGCCACCGGGCGACCCGATGGGAGGCCTGTCGCCGTCAGAAGTACACATTTATGACGATAGCGGAAAATACCTGTCCTCGGCCAAACCCGGACTGGACAATCGCTCGATTTACTACAACACCAACACCCATCAACTGGAATCGGTGACTTACAACATCTCCAGTGAAGCCGGCTTCGGTCCCAACACCGGTATTTTCAGCCTACTGCTGAACGAGGACGGCAGCCTGAAAAACGATGCCAAGGAAATCACCGGGCATAACCCCGCTTTCGGCAGCCCAGCCACCATCCCCAGCTATGATGCTGATCGCAACCGCTATTATGCAAAGCAGAACCGTAGCAATCTGGTGCGCATCGTGGAATCACCCAAGCGCGAAGTCGCAGGCGAAATCAAACTGGATCTGGACGCCGCTGGCGTCAAATTCGACGAGATCAGCCATTATTTTGTGACCTATACCGGCATCAAGGGAGAGGAACTGGCACTGCTGGATGTCGACCGCAAGGCTGTGCTGTTATTCAATCTGGATGGCAACTTCATCGCCAGAAGCACATTGCCCCCGACACTGAAACTGCGCTCGCAGAACCATATCAACGGCACTGGTTACAGTAACGGACTGTTCTTTGTCTATTATGAGACCGAAGGCGAATTCGGCACCTATTACGGCTTTAAGATCCAGAAATAACCGAAAGCAGAAATAACCAAAGCCAGAAAACGAAAAAGGCGATGCATGCATCGCCTTTTTTATCGTCATGTCGCCAATTACCGGCGCGCCAAATTACAAGCGATTCAGATGCCTAGCGTCGGAGAAGGCTCGTAATGCCAGTGTTTGCGCCATGCGCCTAGCACAAGGTTGGGATATTGCGGCTTGCCGAGGCTGCCGTTATAGCGGCCCAATGCACGATACAGATCGCCTTTTTCGATATCGATGTAATGCCGCAGTATGGTACAGCCGTAGCGCAGATTGAGCCTGAGATGGAACAGATTGTGGTCCGGTGTACCGATGGTGCGCACCCAAAATGGCATGACCTGCATAAAGCCGCGAGCGCCAACCGAGGAGACGGCGTATTTTTTGAAGCCGCTTTCGACCTGGATCAGACCCAGCACCATTTGCGGATCCAGCCCGGCACGGGACGCCTCATAGTGCACGGTACGCAGAAAATCCTCGCGCATCTGCTTGTCCGGCATGCGCCTCTGCAAGCGCTTGGACATCTCGCTGAGCCAGTGCAGACCTTCCAACTCGGTCGCAAACACCAGTCGCGGCGCCGCACTGTCGCTGATGGATTTCTGCATCTGTGCCTTGACGCTGTTGGACAAAGGCTCCTCGCGCTGATTACCCGCCTGGGCAGTCAGCGATGTCAGCAACAGCAGTATGGTCAGCCAGTATTTCAAGCGTTCAAACCTAGTTGTCGTTTAATCAATTCAACCACTTGATTGAGGGGGACATTGCTTGCCTCTGCATCGGTACGTGCCTGGTATTCTACCTCTTGCGTCTTCAAACCGCGATCCCCGATGACGATACGATGCGGAATGCCGATCAGCTCCAGATCGGCGAACATGACGCCCGGACGTTCGCCACGGTCGTCCATCAACACATCGACGCCGGCCGCCTTGAGCTGTTCATAAAGTTCGAATGCCGCAGTTTTTACCGCCTCGCTGCGGTCCATGCCGATCGGGGCAATCGCCACTTCAAACGGCGCCATGGCAGCAGGGAAGATGATGCCGCGCTCGTCATTGCCCTGCTCGATGGCGGCGCCGACGATGCGCGACACGCCGATACCGTAGCAGCCCATCTCCATGACCTTGGTCTCGCCATTCTCGTCGAGATAGGTGGCTTCCATCGCTGCCGCATACTTGGTACGCAGCTGGAAGATGTGGCCGACCTCGATACCGCGGCACAAGGACAGCGTACCCTTGCCGTCCGGCGAAGCGTCGCCCGCCACCACGTTACGGATATCGGCCACCAGCGCCGGTTCCGGCAGGTCGCGGCCGAAATTGACACCGGCCAGGTGATATTTGGGCTTGTTGGCGCCGCAGACAAAATCGCTCATGACCGCCACACTACGGTCGATGATGACGCGCACACCGGCACCGACACCGACCGGACCGATGAAGCCGGGCGGGCAGTTCAGGTTGGCGCGTATCTCTTCGTC
>JAEWTK010000166.1 GCA_023459535.1 Pseudomonadota bacterium | reverse complement strand
GGATGCAGGCGGTGACGAAGGCGGGCGCGTTGTCCAGCCGCTTTTTGTGATGGAAGCGGGCGCCCAGCTTGTTGCGCAGGTAGACGCCGAAGAAATGCTCCTCGGCGACCGTGCCTTCGCCGGATTCCCAGCGCTCGCCGAGTTTTTGCAGCATAGGCAGTAGCAGTTTCTTCGTCACGGTTTCGATCGGGTAGAGTGACATCGCCTCGCTGTAGGCGCTTTCCACCACGGATTCATCGAATTTTCCGATCGCCTTGATCATGCGGTCTATCATGCGCTGCCAGAACAGCTGTTCATGCGTCACGGCACTGGTGTTATCTTCGGCGATGGCGGCGTAAGTGATGCGGCTGATGGGAATGCCTCGATCCAGCAGCTCAACGACGCGGCTCAGCATCGAAATGTGTTCTTTGGTATACAGGCGGTGACCCTTTGGCGTGCGCACCGGTTCGATCAGGTGGTAACGTCGCTCCCAGGTTCTCAATGTGATCGGATTGATGCCGGTGAGAGCGGATACGGTACGTATCGGGTAGGCGTCTTTATATTTGGTCATTACATCTTTCATCTTCGTATTCCCCTGAAAAAGGTGCCGGTGTCGGGCATCCCGATCATTGCTTGTGGAGTTGATTTCGATTTCTGCTAAATACGATTCATAATCTATTCAAAAGTTCTGCATATGGCAATATTTATTTGATTTATAAGTATTTTTGTATAAATAAATACTTATTCAAATATTATTCAAATATTATTCAAATATTATTCAAATAAATGTTGGGCAAAATTAATTCTTTAAAATTCTGTTTGCTGGCAACAGTTTGCGAACGCCTGGAGGAACAGAGTCAAGGATTTTGGCCGGACTGAAAAATGATGCAATCCGTATGCATTTTTTTGCAAAATGTCTCAATTGATTTCAACTACGAGTCGTTTTGACAAAATATTGAATATACTAGGCGGTATACTTCATCATTCATTGTCTGAACTGAAAGCCCTGACTGTCATGAACAAATCCATATTGCGTCGTTACGTGTTGATCGCAACTGTTGCGGTTCTTCCTGCTTGCTCGTCCGTGAGTACCTCGATCCAGATCGGTGATCAGGTCAGCAGCCAGTGGCCCAGTTACGGGCGTGATTACACGAACCAGCGTTTTTCGCCCGCAACTCAGATCAATCGCGATAATGTGCAGAATCTGGCGCTCGCCTGGCAATACAACAGTGGAATCAAGAAGACCTTTCAAGCCACCCCCATCGTCAGTGATGGGGTGATGTATCTCTCTCTGCCGTTCAATGATGTCGTGGCGCTGGATGCCCGGACAGGCAAGCAGCTCTGGCGCTATAAACACCAGCGCCGTGCTGATTGGAAACTGTGTTGCGGACCGGCCAACCGCGGTGTGGCGGTTAGTGACGGCAAGGTGTTCATGGGTACTGTCGATGCCCGTTTGCTGGCGCTGGATGCCAAAAACGGCAAACTGTTGTGGGACATCAATGTGGTCGAGGCCAATGTCGAGACCGAGACGCAGGATGAACTGAGCAGCAGCGACCCCAACAGCACGGCGAAAGTGACCGGCGGCACTGGCATCGGCATGGCGATGGCGCCTGTGGTCTACAAGGGCAAGGTCATGATCGGCGTCACCGGGGTTGGCTACGGCCTGCATATCGATAACCCGCGCAGCGATGCACCATTGGGTGCTGTCATCGGCGTGACCGGACTTTATGGCCGCCCAGGCTTTCTTGCCGCCTACGATATCAACAGCGGCAAGAAAGTCTGGCAGTTCGACAGTATCCCGGAAAAGGGATGGGAGGGCGCCTTTGCCGAGACCACGGCGGATGGCGTACCGCTGAACCGTGACATCGCCGCCGAAAAAGCTGCCTTGCCCAAATATCCGGATGCGGCGCGTTATGGAGGCGGCTCGGTCTGGAGCACGCCGGCGATCGATACCGAACTCAATCTGCTGTATTTCGGCACCGGCAACCCGTCGCCGCAGATGAACGATGTCTCGCGACCGGGCGATAACCTTTACACGGTGTCGCTGGTTGCACTCGATGCCGACAGCGGCAAGCTGCGCTGGTATTATCAACAGGTGCCGCACGACCTCTGGGGCTACGATGTCGCCAGCCCGCCGGCGCTGTTCGACGTGACCGTCAACGGCAAAATGGTGGCGGCGGTCGGCCAAGCCAGCAAGACCGGCTGGTTCTACGTGCATGACCGTAAGACCGGTGAGTTGTTGTTGAAGTCCGAAGCCTTCGTGCCACAGGAAAACCTCTTTGCTAAACCCACTTTTGAGGGCACCCGCATCTTCCCGGGCATCCTCGGCGGTTCCAACTGGTCGCCGATCGCAGTCGACGAGGCCGGTCAACAGGTCTTCGTCGCCGGCATCCACGCGCCTATCCGCTACACGCTGCACGAAACGCCGGCGAAGGATGGCGCCCCTGCCATCCGCTACACGGCCTCGGAGCCGACCGACGATCCTCGCTGGGGATTGTTGAGCGCCATCAGCCTGAAAGATGGCAAAATACGGTGGCAGCAGAAGTCTGAGCAACCTCTGCTTGGCGGCGTGCTGGCCACGGCGGGCGGCCTGGTTTTCACGGGCGAAGGCAACGGCCATTTCAACGCCTATGATGCCGACAGCGGCAAGCTGTTGTGGCAGGCCAGCGCTGATGCCGGCGTCAACGCACCGCCCATCAGCTACGAGATCAACGGTACCCAGTATGTCGCCGTGGCTGCCGGCGGTAATGCCATCTTCGGCTACAAGCAGGGTGACAGCCTGCTGGTTTACGCCCTGCCGCAGAAATAGCGAGAAACGGTTTCAGCGTCTCGTAGTCCTATTATTGAATCCCGGCGCCGTCAGTTGCCGCCGGCTGATAGGGAACGTATCCCGCCCCGGCGATATCCCGGGTTTTCCATTGCCGAGAAGACTGAAAATGATAAAACCAGGCCATCTTTTCGCCTTTGTCCTGACCATGACCTTCAGCCTCAACAGCTTCGCTGCCGAGCGCTGGCTGGTCGTCAGCGACGGCACCTCCATCAGCGCCGGCCAGAAGCTGTCGCTGGATATCATCAAGCCGGCTGAGGCGGCATGGCCGCAGACATTGAAACTGCAACTGAGCGGCGCCGGTGTCATGGAAGAGCTGGAATTGACCGGCGAAGAAGGGCGGCAGGCCGGTGCCGATCGTCGCAGTTTTGTCGTCGTCACTGTCAAAAAGTACGTGGGGGTGGTGAAGGCCAATCTGGCGGGCGTGGAATCCAACCAGTTTTTGTTGCTGGCTGCGGATGAAGCTGCAGGCCCGGTTGCTAGGGTCGTCGAGCCGGATGCCGCAGCGAGCGAAGATACTTCTGTGACGGCAGAGAGTGGGGAGCCGGCTGACAGTACATCTCCCCGGATCGTCCTTGCCAAGCCGGGCGACGAGCCGGCACTTTCTGCCCATGAGCCGATGTATTTCGTGCTCGGTCATGACTCGGATCGAGGCGTCGATGCCAGATTCCAGATCAGCTTCAAATACCGGCTGTTCGATCCGGAGGGCATCATCGGCGGCTTCTCGCCCCTGCTGAGCAATCTCTACTTCACATATACGCAGACTTCGCTGTGGGATCTGGGCGAGGATTCCAGCCCGTTCCGCGATACCAGTTATCGCCCCGGACTGTTCTATCAATGGGCGGGCAGCGAAAGCCTGCCGCTGCCTACCGAATGGCGCGCCGGTATCGAACATGAGTCCAACGGCCGCAGCGAGCCGGATTCACGCTCGATCGATACCGTTTATCTAACCCCGGTCTGGCACTGGGATATGCCGCACAGCAGAAGACTGACCTTTGCGCCCAAGATATATCATTACTTGGATAAGCATGAGAACCGCGATATCCAGCGTTACCGCGGTTATGTGGACTGGAATCTGCGCTATGGTCGCGAGGACGGCTTGATGTGGCGCGGGCTTTACCGTCAGGGCACCGGGGGCTATGCCAGCGGACAGCTTGATGTTTCATATCCCATCAGCGAGCGCATCTTTGCCCGTACCGGCAGCTTCGTGCACTTGCAGGTGTTTTCGGGCTACGGCGAAACCCTGCTGGAATATGACCGTGACCGTGAAACCCAGATACGCCTGGGCATCTCGATCGCGCGTTGATCTGGCTTTGGAACCTCAGTCAGTGTAGCGCTGGCCGATTTCGTTCAGCGCCTGACCCAGTTTAGCCCTGTCCTGCAGGATGTCGGCAGGCAACGCGAGGAAGGCTTCGATGCGCTTGCGCAGAATCGAATAGGCGTGTCTGAATACGGCGTCGATCTCCTCGTCGCTGCCGGTCGCCTTGGCCGGATCCTTCACCCCCCAGTGCGCGCGCAGTACATTGCCCAGATAAGCCGGGCAGGTCTCGCCGGCGGCATTGCCGCAGACCGTGATGACGATATCCGGCGTCAGCGGCAGGTCGTTCCACGATTTGCTGTGATAACCCTCGGTCGCAATCCCTTCCTTTTGCAGCAACGCGAGCGAACGC
>JAEWTK010000165.1 GCA_023459535.1 Pseudomonadota bacterium | reverse complement strand
TATCCGATTTCCACATGCCGCTGGCCGATCTGGAAGCTGCAATGGCACTCATGTTGCGCCACCACATCGTACCCATCGTGCTGTGGGACGAAGCGGAATACAAGAACCTGCCGGAATTCGGCATCGCCAGCGTGACCGACCCGGAAAGCGGGGCAAAGCGCACTCTGTTCCTGCGCAAGAGTTACCGCGAACGCATCATCCAAAACTTTGAAGCACGTCGCGAGGCGATCAAAGCCCTGTTCCTGCGCCTCGATATGCCGCCATTGTTCATAGAACATGGCTACGACGCTGACGAACTGACCGATTATTTCCACCAATATGTGGCCGCCTGAACAAATGAAAATCGTCCTAGCCTATATGCAAAAAATCCTTCTGCAATGCATCGCACTGTGCCTGCTGCTTTCCGCCAGCACCGCCCTGATGGCCGACGAGGTCAGGTTGCCGGCCCTGGACCCCAAGCTGGCAAAAATCAGAATCGTCGAACCCGAACGCGACTCCGGCTATACCGTGGGTGACTTGCTGACGCGCGTTGTCACCCTGGAAATCAAGAAACCCTACAAGCTGCTGGACACCTCTCTGCCGATCGTCGGTTACGAGAAGCGCTATCAGGGGCAAGTCATTGGTATCGAACTGCGCGACATCCGCAAAGAGGAGCGGGAGAAAGCCGACAGCACCGTTTATACGATAACGCTGACCTACCAGGTATTCACGCGCAATGTCGTTGCCAAGCCTGCTGCCCTGCCGCCCGAATTCGTCAAGGTACAAGGCGGCAAGGATTTCTACGAATACCGCATCCCCAGCTGGAATTTTCGTATCTCACCGATCGCCGTCTTCGGTGAAGTTAAGCTGGAAACCGATTTGAGTCCGTTCCGTGGTCCGGTTCTGAAAACCGACGAGCGGGAAAGAATCATCCTGAACACTGCGCTGGTCGTTCTGGCACTGGCAGCGCTCGGCCTGCTCTATGTCCTCGGAGTTCACGCATGGCTGCCCCGCATGGGCGGCCCATTCGCCCGCGCTTATCGAGAGTTGAGAAAACTACGCAAACTGCCGGCCAGCGATGAAACCCTGAAGCTGGGCCTGGGCCGCGTACATCAGGCGTTCAATGCGAGCCTTGGCAGCAGCGTATTCAGCGGCAATCTCGAACAGTTTCTGCAGCAAAAACCTGTTTTTGCGGCCATCCGGCAGGACATCGAACAGTTTTTCGATTTGTCGCGCCACGTATTTTTTGAAGAAAGCGCACAGCAATTCGGTACAGGTCAACATGAATGGCTGCGTCGCTTCACCCGCAGCTGTCGCGATTGCGAGCGCGGCCTGAAACCAGAGAAGCAGGTCTGACACCATGAGCTTTGCCAATCCATTGGTATTGTGGCTATTGCCACTGGCACTGCTGCCCTTGCTGCTGGAACGCTCGCACAACCGCAGCTATTCCTGGGTCGCCATGCTACCAAGTGACCCCTTGTCCAACATCATCGCCATCTTCCTCAAACTGCTGGCTGTGATTGCGCTAACGTTCATACTGCTGGGGCTCGCCTCACCACAGACGCCGGAACAGCATGTCGAGAAAACCGGTGTAGGCGCGCAAATAGCGCTGGTGCTGGACCGCAGCGCCAGCATGGATGATCCGTTTTCCGGCGCCGGCATCGGTGGCCGGGTCGGCGAAACCAAATCCGCCGCGGCGAGCCGTTTGATTACCGACTTCATCCGCCAACGTCAAAACGACCTGGTTGGCCTCATCACCTTCAGCAATTCCGCCATGCATGTGCTGCCACTGACGGAAAACCGCGAAGCGGTTGTTGCCGCCGTACAGGCTACTGCAAACAATGCCTTGTTCCAGACCAATATCGGTAGTGGTCTGAGCAGCGGCACCAGCCTGTTCGATAAGATTCCCAACTCGGGGTCGCGCGCCATCATCCTGATCTCGGACGGTGCTGGCCGTATCAGCGCCGATGTACAGCAAAAAGTACGAGACTGGCTGGACCGCATGGATATCGGGCTTTATTGGATCGTACTGAAACAGCCGGGCGGCCTCAGTATTTTCGATGAGACCTTCGTGCCGAAGGAAGATGAACCTCTACCGCCGGTGATTGCCCTGCATGAATACTTCCAGACGCTTAAAACGCCATTTCACGCCTATGAGGCGGATGACCCCAGTTCCCTGGCCAAGGCCATTGATGACATCAACCAGAAGGAAAAGAAACCCATCATCTATCTGGAAAAAATCCCGGGCAAGAACTACACACAACATTGCTTCATGCTGGCAGCACTGATGATCGCCCTGCTGCTCGGCGTCAAATATCTGGAGGTGCGCACATGGCACTCAGCGTAAAAAAAGTCACCTGGACACTGGCCGTGCTGGCTGCTGTCAGTTCAATCACCGCGCTGTATGCATGGAACCGCATTCATCAAATCCATGACTTCAATCGGGCGATCCTGACGGCGAAAACACCGGACACGGACCGCCAGAGCTATGAAGCCAAGTTCTCCACAGCCTACTGGCTGGCGAAGAATGAACGCTACAAGGAGGCCACCCTGTTGTTCCTGCAACTGGCCGAGCAGGGCGACCTCAACCGACGCTCCGCTGTGCAGCACAACCTGGGCAATATCTTCTTTCTGCGTGGCCTGACCGTCAACGGCAACAGCATGACGGTACGCGACGAGAGCGAATACCTGTTCAGACAGGCCAAGGGCGCTTATGTGCAATCGCTCAAGCTGGACAACAGCCACTGGGACACACGCCACAACCTCGACCGCGTGATCGGCATGCTGCCGGAGACACCGACGCCGGGCGTTGGTGAATCCGACAGCCCCGGCCTCATCATGGGCAACATTCCGGTGGGCTTGCCGTGAAATACTTCCATCATCTGCAACGCTATCTGGTACACAGACGCGATGCCACGCTGTTACTGCTGGCATTGGTTTTTCTCATCGCCGCGCTGTTCCAGCCCAGTATCCCGCTCAAGCGCAATATCTACAGCTACATTCTGGTGGCTGATATCTCACAGAGCATGAACGTGGCCGACATGGGCAGCGAAAGCAAGCCGGTGACACGCATCGCGCATACGCAGAAGATGATGCATGAGATCATCTCAGCCATGCCCTGCGGCACCAAGGTCAGTATCGGATTGTTTGCCGGCGTCAGTGTAGCCGCCATGTACACGCCGATCGAGGTCTGCAGCAACTTTGCCGCCATCAATGACACCATCGACCATCTGGACTGGCGTGCAGGCTGGTCCGGCAACAGCCGCATCCGCGAAAGCCTGCCCAACCTCGCACGCACACTGCGCGCCTTCCAGGAACCGGCGCAAGTAATCTATTTCACCGATGGCGAAGAAGCCCCCAGACTGCATGTATTCAACACACGCAATCTCAGTGAATTTCAGGGCGGCGATGACTGGCTGCTGGTCGGCATCGGCAGCGACAAGGGCACCCCCATTCCCAAACTGGACGAGAAAAACCAGTTGATCGGCTACTGGTCAGGCGACAGTTTCGCATTGCAACCGGGTATCGCGCAGATCTCGGAATCCAACATCGGCACACGGGACGATAATGTCGCTAGCGGTGAAGGTGACCGCTACCTGTCCACGCTAAACGAAACCTATCTGCAAGATCTGACTAAAGAGGTCGGCGCAAAGTATGTGCGCGGCGACAAGCTGCAGAACATCCTCGCGGCCATGAAGAAACAGAAACCGGCCCGACGTGACATCGCGCCTTACAAGATAGACTGGGTACTGGCCAGCATCGCGGGCATCCTGCTGCTACTGGCCTATTTCCCCAAGCATCCGCTGCATGCTGCACGCGAATCGCTGAAACGTCTACGACTCAGATTCGCGCAAACGCCTTCAAGATAAGTCATCCGCTGCCAGCCGTTCCCTGCCCCATCTAAGCCAGACACGCAGCTGCCTGAACCCTTCTGGCTCGGTGTTATCGGTTAACAGAATGAGCGAGAATCGCCGGCCAGTCTCAGTAGACTGCAGATTTAGAACCGTCAGATAGGACGCGACAAAACTGCTCGGCAACACTATGACCTGATAGCTCAGGCCAGCCTTTTCCATCACCTGCAAACCGGTTTCCGGATTCAGTGTCAAATGTATGATTGACCTTGGCAGTGTCAAGGTAGCATGCAGCCGGATATAAAAGACGGCAATCGCAACAATCAGAGAAGCAGAAACCACCTTCAATACCGCAGGCAAGGGCAGAAACAGCAGTACCAGACAAGCCGTCAGACTGGCAACCACTATCATCCAGAGCAGATTTGCTGACGGTGCAAGGTCGAGTTGTATGGGCTTGGCGCTATAATAAGACAATCAATTCCCCTGAGTGGCACAGGACATGCTTCTGGTGTAAATCATATTCCAGGCATGTCGCATATTCGACATTATCAACAAGTGAACAGACATATCATGACACAGTGGCATCAATTTCTTGGCAGTCAGCAGGCAACGATCACCGGTCAACGGGTACAGCATTTCGGCAATCCGCAAATGGAATTGCAGGCCACAGCCAATGCCACCGTGCTGACAGACCTCTCGCATCTGGGCTTGTTGCAGATTGATGGCGAGGACCGCCTAACCTTCCTGCAAGGGCAACTGACCAATGACGTCAAATTGCTCAATGGCAACAACAGCCACTATGCCGGTTACTGCACGCCAAAAGGCCGGATGCTGGCAATGTTCCTGGTGTTCGCACAGGGCAACCATCTGTACCTGCAAGTGAATCGCCAGTTGCTGGAACCCATCATGAAACGGCTGAAGATGTATGTCCTGAGATCCAAGGTCATGATTACTGATGCCTCCGACAGCATCGTGCGTCTGGGTCTGGCCGGCAAGGACGCTGAGCAGATCCTGCTCAGTCACTTCGGACAGGCCCCACAAAACGCTCACGAACTATTGAGCCTGGAGGAAGCCAGCATCATCCGGCTGCCGGGAAATCGTCCACGCTATGAGATTTTTGTGGCCGCCGAGAACGCCGAGCAGCTCTGGGCGGCGCTCAGTCAACAGGCGCAACCGGTAGGCGCCAGTTGCTGGGAGTGGCTGGAAATTGAAGCAGGCATTCCGGATATCGAGCCTGCCACGCAGGAAGCCTTTGTCCCGCAAATGGTCAACCTGGACGCGCTGGGTGGCATCAACTTCAAGAAGGGATGTTATACGGGGCAGGAAATCGTGGCACGCACGCATTATCTGGGCAAGGTCAAACGCAGGACCCTGCCGCTGCAGATTCCGCCAGGCCTGCAAGCCGAAGCAGGCAGTCCGCTCCATGGTGGCGGCGAGGAGGCCGTGGGCATGCTGGTAAGGGTGGCACCGTCCGCGGATGGCGGCATGCTCGCACTTGCAGAATTACGGCTGGAAGCCGTGGAGAATGGCAATATCTATCTGGACAAGCAGGCTGACATCCCTCTGCAGTTGTCCGAACTGCCCTATGACTTACCTGCCTGAGCCAGGCAAGTCATAGAAATATCAGATTGATAGCCAATCCAGCCCGGTTGATTACTCAGCCGCAGCAGCGGCTGGGCTGACCGGGTTTTCCACCGACTTGGGCGCCATGCCTTCGAATACCTGGTAGAACACCTCATCCTGCTTGATCATGCCCAGCTCGCTACGGGCGCGCTCCTCGATCGCCGCAAAACCCTGCTTGAGGTCGCGCACTTCAGCATCGACCGCGTCATTGCGCGCCTTCAGTTCGGTATTCAGCTTTTGCTGCTCGCTGATTTGCCGGTTCAGATCCCA
>JAEWTK010000164.1 GCA_023459535.1 Pseudomonadota bacterium | reverse complement strand
GTTCTGGCGTTCCCAGCAGGTCCAGGCAGTAAGGCACGGCGGCGAAGACACCATGCACTTTCACCTGACCCTGTTCGTCTTTCAGGCCTTCAAGCGTTTGTGCGATGGATTTCGGCTGGCCCGGCAGGTTGATGATCAGGCTCTGTTTGCGCACAACTGCGACCTGCCTGGATAGGATGGCAGTCGGCACGAAATTGAGGCTGATTTGACGCATCTGTTCGCCGAAGCCTGGCATTTCCTTATCTGCAACCGCCAAGGTGGCCTCCGGTGTGACATCGCGTAATGCGGGGCCGGTGCCGCCAGTGGTCAGTACCAGATTGCAATTTTCTTGGTCTACGAGGTCGATCAATGTGGATTCGATTTCCGCCTGCTCGTCAGGAATCACGCGTACTACGGATTCCCATGGGGTGGTCAGTGCCTTGTACAGCCATTCTTTCAGCGCGGGGATGCCCTTGTCCTCGTACACCCCTGACGAAGCGCGGTCGCTGATGGAAACGAGGCCGATACGGATGTTTTGTCGTGTCATATGGATACTTTGCGAATATTCGTTGTCTGTTGAGCAGGAACAGATTGAGGTTAAATCATATCATCTGCCGGTCTTGCCGATAATTCGACCGCGCATATGCAATCTGTGCTGTCATCCATGACACACTATTTGAAGAATTCCGAGGAAAAAATGCCCTTATTTTCTACCGTGCTGATTGCATGCGGGTTGCTGGCCGTGAATTTGACGACACAGGCTGCTGAAACCGGCAATCCATACGCTGACAACTACAAGGCGCTGGAGTTGCGGGCGAAAATCCTGCCTGCGGAAGAGCCGGAACCTCAGATATACAAGGGTTCGGATAACAAGGAAGCGGACTATCAGCGCATGCTGGAAAAGGGCTTCGATCTGCTGGGTTATTCCAGTTTCGAGGCTGGCGAGGTGCCGACTGAAAAGCTGATGGAGCATGCCAAGGCGGTCAATGCGCATCTGGTGCTGGTGAAAAGTCAGCGTAGCGGCGATGTGCCGGTCAGTATCAAGATCGATCAATTGCGGAAAAAGGCACGCGAGCAGAACACCGATACCGTCGATCTCGACATGCTGGATCAGTCTTCGGTGCGCTATGCCTATCATGCCTCCTACTGGGTGAAGCTGGCGCCGCCACTGATCGGCCTGCATGTTAGGCCGCCGACCGAGGACGAACAGGAACAGGGATTGATTGTGGTGGCGGTGATCAACAATTCGCCAGCGGAAAAAGCCTCCTTGCAGGTGCTGGATGTCATTCGGCGCATTGGCGACGAGGTGATGGAGAAACCGGAAGCGCTTGCCAAGGCTGCCCAGCGCTATGCAGGGCAGACCGTCGAGGTGGAGTTCAAGCGGCATGGCGATATCATGAAAACCAGCATGACTTTGAATCGCGCTTATTAAACTTGGGTAGAATGACAAGCCACCGCGCAACTCTATGCGGTGGCTTTTTTGAGCTCGGTTCCGGCTGAGTTACAGTCGACAGGCGGCATCAAGCGGCTAGCCGGCAACAAGGGAAAATCAAAAACAAGATGACGATAGAAGCCATACTGGAAAAATACAGCGGTGAAGCCGGGCGTGAAGCGAGATTTCTGGCCGAATTGGCTGCTGAAATCCGCCCGCCTCGGCTGAGCGGCATCGATCATGCGACACACGCGCTACAGGCATTGTGTTATGTGCTGAACAACGATGCGGACAAGGCAGCATTGCTGCGTAATGCCATTCTGACCTTGCTGGCCGAGCACAAGCCGGTCTCGCTGTTCGTCGAGTCCGGCATTCAGCCCAGTACCGGTTTTTTCTCCGAATTGTGGCGCAAACTGGGGCACAAGCTGTTGCCGGCAGCTATCGATACGCGCTATCTGAAAGATTTGTTTGCCCTGATTTTCCCAAGAGCCAGTGATGAGCAATGGGTAGTTGCCGTGCCGAACACGGTGTGGGAGCAGTTGATCGAGGCCTTGCGTTTTCATGAGGCGCCGCTGGAACAGCGTGCAGCCTGTGCCGAGAACTTCCTCGATGCCATTGAGGTGCTTTCCTACCGGATATCCGCACTTGGTCTTGAACCTGAACTGTTGCGTAGTCTGCCCGAACTGGAAGATCATCAGTCGCCATTCATCATGCAGAATGTGGAACTGCGCAGTTTTCTTGCCAGTGTCGATCAGGGCGGAGACATCCGGCAGATACTGGTGATGCTGGACCAGTGTCGCAAGGTGATCGCCAAGGTGCGTAGCAGCAGTTCGCAGTCCGGCACCAGCATCAATCTCACCTATCTCCTGCAGCGCATCTCGCAGAAGGTGCGCCGTCTGGAAACCATGCTGAACATTATTGTCAGCCTGCGTGCCGGCGAGATGCCTGGTAGTGAATTCGCCGAGTTGTTCAAGACGCTGGTGCAGGGCGAATGCCACAAGAACAATGTGCGCCAGCATCTGCGCGAGAACATGGAGTTGATGGCCTTGCGCGTCACCGAGAATGCCAGCCGCGCCGGTGAACATTACATCACCGAGACGCGCAGCGAATATTTCGCGCTGATGCGTTCCGCCATGGGCGCGGGACTGATCATCGGCGTCATGGCGATGATCAAGATCATGACCGCCAACCAGCATCATGCGCCGCTGACCGAGGCCATCCTGTTCAGTTTGAATTACGGTCTGGGTTTTGTCCTGATTCACATCCTGCACTTCACGGTGGCGACCAAGCAGCCAGCGATGACGGCGGCTGCGATTGCTGCCTGTATCGATGACAGTGAAGGCAAGAATCGCAACATGGACAATCTGGTCAGCATCATTGCGCAGACTGTGCGCAGTCAGACCATCGCCATCATCGGCAACGTTTCCCTGGCGGTGCCGACGGCCATGTTGATTGCCGGCCTGTTTTATCTGGTGGCTGGCGAGCATTTCGTCTCTGTTGAAAAAGCCGGCAAGCTGTTGGAGGAGATTGATCCGTTGCACAGCGGCGCGTTGTTCTATGCCGGTGTCGCCGGTGTCTGCCTGTTTCTTTCCGGTCTGATCGCCGGTTACCACGACAATATGGCGATCTATAACAAGATTCCGCAGCGCCTACGGGCGCTGGGCTGGTTGCAATTCATATTGGGTGAAGCGCGGCTGGAGAAGGTCGTGCGTTACGTGGAAAACAATCTGGGCGCACTGGCCGGTAATTTCTACTTCGGCTGTCTGCTTGGTGGCATGGCTGCCGTTGGTGTGTTGCTCGGCCTGCCGGTCGATATCCGCCACATCGCGTTTTCATCCGCCTTCGTCGGCTTCTCTTTTGTCGGTCTCGAGTTTGATATTACGCTGGGTGTTGCGCTCTATGCCGCGCTGGCCGTGTTGTTGATCGGTACGGTGAATCTGCTGGTGAGTTTCGGTATGGCACTATACGTTGCCATGAAGTCGCGCAAAGTCAGCTTTGTGCAGTGGCGCCGTCTGGCCGTTGCGCTGGCAAAACGGCTTTATCGCAATCCGCGTGAATTCTTCATGCCACCCAGGATGGGGCAGGAGGCTGCATCCGTATCGCAAGAGGAAAAGCCAGATTAAGGAAGCACTGATTAAATGGCTGCACGGGCGAATTGCTGCGTTGCGCGGTTTTTTAGCTCCGACATAACCTGAAGGTTAGTCTCTACTGCAACTTCGTTGTCACAACCTTGCTGTATAACGCATACTATCTCGGTTGCTGCGTTCCGGGCGCCTTGTGGCGTCAAGCCGAGCTGCCTTCGCGTTAAGATGAGCTGCTTTAGCAGCCAACTTAACTGAGAAGACCTTTACGGTCTTGACAGCCGTCTTGATGGACACGACCCTTGCGGTTGCACTTCATCCCGCCCGCTCATTTAATCAGCGCTTCCTTAGTCTTCGAGCGTGAAATCCCCGGACTCATCCGGATGGCTGTCGGTTTCGACAATCTCCCGCAGTAGTTTGAACAGTTCGCGGCTGCTCTTGGGCGGTTTGTTGGCGAGGACTTCGCGCTTGTGGTTGCGTATCAGCGTGCGTATCTGCTGGCTGTCGGCATGCGGGTGGTCGCGCATGAATTCGGCCAGGCTGTTTTCATCTTCCAGCAGGCGGCTGCGCAGACGTTCGAGCTGGTGAAAATGCGCGTTCTCTTCAGTATGCTTGCCTTCCCAGCGCTTGAGCTGGTCGATGATGGGCTCGGTTTCCACTTCACGCATCAGGCTGCCCAGATACTGGTGCTGGCGGCGCAGGGCGCCGTTCGAGGTGATGCGTTTGGCTTCCTTGACGGCATCCAGCAGTCTTTCCGGCAGATCCAGCTTGGCCAGCTTGTCGCTGGGCAGTTTGGTGAGCTTGACGCCCAAGTCCTGCAGGGCATCCATTTCTGCCTTGCGTCTGGTTTTGCTGATGGGTTCTTGAGATTCTTCTGACATGCGGACAATGCTGAGTTGAGTGGTGATGTATGATAACAGCTTTTGCCTTTGCCATTTTCAGAGGCGGATTCCGGTAGTCTTTTATATATTTTTAACGGCATTTTCCCGAGTATTCATCCATGAGTGAACCCCGTTTTAGTTATTCCCTCGAACAATTGCAGGACATGAGTGCGCGCGTGTTGAAGCTGGCCAAAGCGGCCGGGGCCAGCGCGGCCGAGACCGATATCAGCCTCGGTATCGGGCAGAACGTCAGCGTGCGCATGGGCGAAACGGAAACCATTGAATACAACCGTGACAAAGGGGTTTCGGTGTCGGTCTATTTCGGCCAGCAGCGCGGTCATGCCAGCACATCAGACCTGTCGGCGCAGGCCTTGGCCGATACGGTGGCTGCTGCTTGCAATATCGCCCGCTATACCGCAAAGGATCCATACTGTGGACTGGCAGACGCCAATCTCATGGCGACTGAATTCCCCAATCTCGATCTTTACCATCCTTGGGATATCTCGGTAGAGGAGGCGATCGAACTTGCCAAGCGCTGCGAGGCGGCGGCCCGCGCCGTTGACCCGCGCATCAGCAATTCCGAGGGTGCCAGTGT
>JAEWTK010000163.1 GCA_023459535.1 Pseudomonadota bacterium | reverse complement strand
AGATCACGGAGATCACGGAGCCCATGGCGAACCTGATTTTCTCTGTGGCCTCTGTGGCCTCTGTGGCTAAAAGGGGTTTTCAATGAAAGTATTGGTCATCGGCGGCGGCGGTCGCGAACATGCGCTGGCATGGAAGCTGGCCCAGAACAAAACGGTCAGTCGCGTCTACGTGGCGCCGGGCAATGCCGGCACGGCACTGGATCCGGACATGCTCAATGTGCCGGTCACCAAGGTTGATGAACTGGTCGAGTTTGCCCAGAAGGAGGAAATCAACCTGACGGTCGTCGGGCCAGAGGCTACCCTGTCTCAAGGCGTCGTCGATGCTTTCCGTCTGCATGGCCTGAAGATTTTCGGACCGACCCAGGCCGCCGCACAACTGGAGTCCTCCAAGGATTTCGCCAAAGCCTTCATGCTACGGCACGGCATTCCGACCGCAGCCTACGCCACCTTTACCGATGCCAAAGCCGCCCATGATTACGTCAATCAGCAGGGTGCCCCCATCGTCATCAAGGCCGACGGCCTGGCCGCCGGCAAGGGCGTGGTCGTTGCCATGTCGCTGGACGAAGCGCACAGCGCCATCGATGCCATGCTGGCCGACAACAAGCTCGGCAGCGCCGGTGCGCGCGTCGTCATCGAAGAGTTCCTGACCGGCGAAGAAGCCAGCTTCATCGTCATGGTCGACGGCAAAAACATCCTGCCGCTGGCTACCAGTCAGGACCACAAACGCCTGCTGGACGGTGACCAGGGGCCCAACACCGGTGGCATGGGCGCCTATTCCCCAGCGCCGGTCGTCACGCCGGAAATTCATGCCCGGGTCATGCGTGAAATCATCAAGCCAACGGTTGCCGGCATGGCAAAAGACGGTATCCACTACACCGGTTTCCTCTATGCCGGCCTGATGATCAGCCCCGATGGCAGCGTCAAGACCCTGGAATTCAACTGCCGCATGGGCGACCCGGAAACCCAGCCCATTCTGTTGCGATTGAAGAGCGACCTGGTAGAGCTGCTGGAACATGCCGTCGCCGGCACACTGGATCAGGCGGAAGCCGAATGGGACAGGCGCGTCGCTCTCGGCGTCGTGATGGCTGCAGCCAATTACCCGGATAATCCGCGTACCGGCGATACGATCATCGGCCTGCCCGAGCACCTGGAAGATGCACATGTATTTCATGCCGGTACCAAACTAGTCGACGGCAAGGTGGTCACCAGCGGCGGCCGCGTACTCTGCGTCACCGCTCTCGGGGAAACCGTGAAATATGCGCAGAGCCGCGCCTATCAGATTGCCGAAGAGATTCAGTTCGAGGGCGCGCAGTTCCGCAGCGACATCGGCTACCGCGCCGTCAAAGGCTAAGAAAGCGCTGATTAAATGGCTGCGCGGGCGAATTGCTGCGTTACGCGGTACTCACAACCTCGCTGTATACTGCATACTATCTCGGCTGCTGCGTTCCGGGCGCCTTGCACTTCATCCCGCTCGCACGTTTAATCAGCGCTTTCTAAACATCCGGACCCGCCCATGACGATTTCAAGAAGCTTGCGACATTTCCTGAAATCGGGCGGTGTCATCGCCTACCCCACCGAATCCATATTCGGTCTTGGCTGCGACCCCGGCAACCGCAAGGCGGTACAGCGCATCCTGCGCCTGAAAGGGCGACCGCAGCGCAAGGGCCTGATTCTGGTCGCCGACCGGCTGAGCAAATTGCAGTCTTACATGGCACCTTTGGACGACGCGCAAACCGGCCAAATGCTGCAGTCCTGGCAAAACCTGGTGCGCGGCCATACCTGGCTGGTACCGGCCGCCGGCCATTGTCCAAAATGGCTGACCGGCAAGCACACGACACTGGCCGTACGCGTCAGCAATCACGCCCTCACCGCCAGGCTGAGCCGCGAATCCGGTAGCGCACTGGTCTCCACCAGTGCCAATCGCAGCGGTTGCCAGCCGGCCAAAACCACCCGAGAATGCTATCGTCTTTTCGGCAAGCAGGTCAGAGTCATCAAAGGCCTGACCGGCCGGGCGAAAAAACCTTCGATCATTCAGGACCTGGCCAGCGGCAAGATCATCCGGCCTTAAGCAAACCAATCAGGAACAGTGCATGAACACACAACCCGTTTTCGAATACCTGCAAGACCTGCAAAACCGCATCGTCGAGGCCGTGCAAATGGTCGATGGCAAACACTTCCTGCATGACAGCTGGCAACGGCCGGAAGGCGGTGGCGGCACCTCCTGCATGCTGGAAGAAGGCAATGTATTCGAACGTGCCGGCATCGGCTTTTCCCATGTCATGGGCAGCAAGCTGCCGCCTTCCGCCAGCGCAGCACATCCCGAAGCTGCCGGTCGCGCCTGGGAAGCCATGGGCGTATCACTCGTGTTCCACCCGCGCAACCCCTATGTGCCGACCGTGCACATGAACGTGCGCTTCTTCGTCGCCAAGGCACCGAACGGCAGTCAGGATGCGGATATCTGGTGGTTCGGCGGCGGCATGGACCTGACGCCCTACTACGGCTTCGAAGAGGATGCCGTCCATTTCCATCGCACCTGCCGCGATGCGCTGGATGCCTACAGCAAAGAGCTCTACCCCCAGTTCAAGAAAGAATGCGACGAGTACTTTTACCTGAAGCATCGCAAGGAACCACGGGGTATCGGCGGTATTTTCTTTGACGACTTCAATCAGCTCGGCTTCGAACAAAGCTTCGCCATGCTGAAGAGCGTCGGCGACGCCTTCATCAACGCTTACCTGCCCATCGTGCAGCGCCGCAAGGATATGCCCTACGGTGAACGCGAACGCGATTTCCAGGCCTATCGTCGCGGCCGTTACGTCGAATTCAACTTGGTCTATGACCGCGGCACGCTGTTCGGCCTGCAATCCAACGGCCGCACCGAATCCATCCTGCTGTCCATGCCCCCAATCGTCAAATGGCGCTACGACTGGCAACCGACCGAGGGCAGCGCCGAAGCCAAGCTTTATAGTGATTTCCTCACCGCGCGCGACTGGCTGGGCCAGAGCCAAGCCTAGTTAAACCAAGGCGGGCTGTCATTGATGCGACAAATCTGTCTATAATCAACCCTGTAGCCGCACCCAGGGAAAACAAAAAAACATGAATGCCGCTGAAAAACTTGTCGCCACACTCTCCGGCTGGGTGTGGGGACCTCCCATGCTGATCCTGCTGGTGGGCACCGGCATCTACCTCACCATCCTGCTCAAGGGCCTGCAGTTCCGCGCCCTGCCCATGGCGTTACGCATGATCTTTCACAAGGAAATGCACGGCAAAGGCGACATCAGCCACTTTGCTGCGTTGATGACGGCGCTCGCCGCCACCGTCGGTATCGGCAACATCGTTGGCGTTGCCACCGCCATCACGCTGGGCGGACCGGGTGCCGTATTCTGGATGTGGATGACCGGACTGGTCGGCATGGCGACCAAATACGCCGAAGCGGTACTCGCCATCAAATACCGGGAGGAAGGTCCGCACGGCATGCGTGGTGGCCCCATGTATTACATCGCAAAGGGAGCAGGCCTGCCCTGGCTCGCTACCCTGTTCGCCATTTTCACCGCACTGGCCGCCTTCGGCATCGGTAACATGACGCAAGCCAATGCCGCCGCTACCATCCTCAGCAGTTCCTTCGATATCGCCCCCTGGGTCACCGGTGTCGTCCTCATGCTGCTGACCGCACTGGTGATACTCGGCGGTATCAAATCCATCGGCCGTTTCACTTCGTTCCTGGTGCCATTCATGATCGTCGCCTATGTCGGCACCGCACTGCTGGCACTCGCGCTCAATATCGACAAAGTACCGGCAGCCTTCGGCCTCATCTTCAACCACGCCTTTGCACCGATTGCCGCGAGCGGTGGTTTTGCCGGCGCAGCGGTCGCAGCAGCCATCCGGTTTGGCGTCGCCCGTGGCGTATTCTCCAATGAGTCCGGCCTCGGTTCGGCGCCGATCGCTGCCGCAGCAGCTCGCACCAACGATCCAGTCAAACAGGCGCTGGTCAGCATGACGCAGACCTTCATCGACACCCTGGTCATCTGCACGATGACTGCATTGGTCATCCTGACCGCAGACTCCTGGCTAAGCGGCATCAGCGCAGGACAGCTGACCAGTGCCAGCATGGGCGAGACTCTCGGATACACGGGCGAAGTCATCGTCACCCTGGCCACTGCACTGTTTGCCTTTTCCACCCTGATCGGCTGGAGTTATTACGGTGAAAAAGCGGTGGAATACCTCATGGGTAGCAGAGCCATCCGCATTTTCCGTATTTTCTTCATTGCTGCCGTTATCGTTGGCGCCATGGTCAGTCTTGAATTCGTCTGGAATTTCTCCGATCTGATGAACGGCATGATGGCGATTCCCAACCTGATCGGCTTGTTGCTGCTTTCACGCATCGTCAAAAGCGAAACGGAGCGATTCTTCAAGAGCGGAGAGCGTCTGGAATGAACGAGCCGAGCAGCAGAAGCGCCTGGAGCAACCGCTGGACCTTTGTCCTGGCTACCGCCGGTTCTGCTATCGGCCTCGGCAACATCTGGAAATTTCCCTATATGACCGGCGTCAATGGCGGTAGCGCCTTCGTGCTGGTTTTTCTCGGCTGCATCCTGCTGGTCGGCATCCCGCTCATGATGTGCGAAATCATGCTCGGCCGCCGCGCCCAGAAGAACCCGGCTGACGGCATGCTGCGTCTCGCGCGAGAGGCATCGGCCTCGCCGCAATGGCGCTGGGTCGGGTTGATTGGTGTGTTGACCGGGGTACTGATCCTGACTTTCTACAGCGTCATTGGCGGCTGGGTCATCCGCTATATCCTGCACGCGCTGGCTGGCGATTTCAACGGCGCCGACAGTACAGCCGTCGGCAACATGTTCAGCGGCATGCTGGCCTCAGCCTCTTCCCTGCTGTTCTGGCACACCCTGTTCACGGCCATGACAGTCTGGGTAGTGGCCCGCGGTGTCAACCACGGCCTCGAGAAAGCCAGCAAGATCCTCATGCCTTCGCTGTTCGCGATTCTGTTGCTGCTACTGGTCTACAGCATGGTCGAAGGCAGTTTCGGCCGCGCACTTGATTTCATGTTCACGCCGGACTTCTCCAAAGTCACGCCGCAGGCTGCCCTGTCAGCACTCGGGCACGCTTTCTTCTCGCTCAGTCTCGGCATGGGAGCAGTCATGGTCTACGGCTCTTACCTGCAACGCCATGTCTCCATCGTCCGCACCTCGTTCTACATTGCCATCGCCGATACGCTGGTTGCCCTGCTGGCCGGCCTCACTATCTACGCGCTGGTATTCGAACATCAATTGGACCCGAGCGCTGGTCCCGGTCTCATTTTCCAGACCCTGCCACTGGCATTCGGCCAGATGTGGGGCGGGCAAGTGGTCGGCACACTGTTTTTCGTGCTGGTTACCTTCGCCGCCTGGACCTCCTCCATCTCTCTGATCGAGCCAGCTGCCGCCTGGATTACGGAGAATACAAGTGTTTCACGCTCCGCTGCCGCTTGCCTGATCGGTTTCTGCACCTGGCTACTGGGCATCGGCGTGGTGCTGTCCTTTAATCTCTGGCAGGATGTGCAGATCGTCTTCGGACTCGGTATCTTCGACACCCTGGACAAACTGACCACGACCGTTCTACTGCCGCTGGGCGGGCTCATGATGGCGCTGTTCGCCGGCTGGGTCATGCGCACGCAGCATGTGCGGGAAGAACTAGGCCTGCAACCGCGCGCTTACGCCGTCTGGCGCTTCATCATCCGTTACATTTCACCGCTCGCCATCGTCCTCATCTTCCTGTCCCTGATCGGCCTCATCGGCAGCTAGATATCCCGAAACGCAGACAATAAAAAAGCCAGTCTTTTGGACTGGCTTTGCTACGACAGACTGATATCCAGCCTGTAATCAATTACATCTTCAGGATCCACTGAACGATAGTCTTGATATCTGCATCTTTAACTTGCGGGCTGTTCGCAGGCATCGGGATAGGACCCCAAACGCCACTACCGCCCTTTTTGACCTTATCGATCAACTTGGCTTCAGCGGTCTTGTCGCCCTTGTACTTGGCAGCAATATCCTTGTAGGCTGGGCCGAGGACTTTCTGTGAAACACTGTGGCAAGCCAGACAGCCGCTCTTTTGTGCCAGAGCTTCAGCCGGATCTGCCGCGTTTGCCTGAACAGCCAGCATCAAGGTACCGGCGGCGGCAATCGTCATGATTGTTGCTTTCATGCTATCTCCTTCAACTCGATCTTTTAAGACGTCTCAAGTAATTCAAACACAACCGTTTTACTACATTTGCAACATTCGAATGATACCCATGTTTGGAAGTTCTGAGAATGACTTAAATCAAGTCCAGCCAGTGTTACAGCTTTTCCAGCAAAACATCCAGACGGTCTATCGCGGGCATACACATAACGCCACGACATACCCATGCGTTGACATCATTTTTGAATTCGCGTGACAAGGTCGGTGGCAGTTGGTCCACTGACTCACCCAGCGCAAAACAGAGAAGATGCGGCTGATAATCCTGATTCAGCCGGTTTTGCCAGCCAGCCATCTGGCTGGCTGCGCCGCGCAGTATCAAAACGGTTGGCGGACGCAGAAACTCTTCCAGCGCCAGCAATAAACTAGGGCATGCGGCCGGGCTGTGCACCAATACCCGGTCAAAAGCCTTCAAGGTGTTTACTGCCGCCTGCAGATAACGCTGCTCACCGAGCACGTGACCCAAACGCTGCAAGGCCACCGCCGCGATGCCGTTACCACTCGGCGTCGCATTGTCGTAAGCCTGTTTGGGGCGGTGGATCAGCACCTCATGACTGTGGCTGGTGAAATAGAAGCCACCTGCATCGCTCTCGAACCCGGCCAGCAGGGCATCCGCTAGTTCGCATGCGAAGCGCATATCCTGCTCCCGATAATCCGCCTGCATGAGTTCCAGCAGGGCCTCAAGCAGGAAGGCATAGTCATCCAGATAGGCATTGAGATGAGCAGTTTCATCCTTGCAGGTAGCGAGCAGCCGCCCATCGACCCAGAGCTTGTCCCGAACGAAATCCAGGGCCTGCTGTGCCACGGCTACCCAGTCCGGCCGCTCCAGCACGCGGGCTGCGCGCGCGATACCCTTGATCGCCAGCGCATTCCAACTGGTCAGCAATTTGTCATCACGACCCGGACGAATACGCTTCTCACGGGCAGCAAACAACTTGGCCTTGGCACTCTGTAACAGCGCCACCTCCTCGTCCGCTGGCTCCGCAGCCTGAAAAAGATGCCAGTCATGCCCTTCAAAATTGGCCGTCCGGTCGAGTCCCAGACAGCGTGCTGCGACTGCATATTCTTCCGGCGTCAGCAATTCGCGCACTTCGTCACGCTGCCAGACGTAGAACCGGCCTTCTTCGCTCTTGCCCTGCGAATTGAGCGAGTCGGCATCCAGCGATGAATAAAACGCGCCGGCCGGCGAGCGCATCTCGCGCAAGAGCCAGCCCATGGTTTCCTCGATCACGGAAACAAAGCGTTGCGCCAGCGAGCCGGCTTTATCCTCAAGCAACTGCCAGCCATCAGCATAAAGGCTAAGCAGCTGACCGTTGTCATAGAGCATTTTCTCGAAATGCGGAATGGCCCAACGCTCATCGACGCTGTAACGGCAGAAGCCGCCACCCAGCTGATCATAGATGCCACCGGCCGCCATGCTCTGCAGCATCTGCAATGCCATGTTGCCGGCTTCGGTATTTCCAGCATGGGCCGCACGCAACAATAATGCAATATCGGCATGGTTGGGGAACTTGGGGGCCGTGCCAAAACCGCCATAGGTGAAATCGAAAGTACCCCGGAGCTGCTCGAAGCCCAGCCTCAGCGCATCCTCACCTGCTGTCAACTCAGGGCTGGCGGTCGGCACCGTGCGCGCCATGGCCTGCATCAACTGATGGTTCTGCTCTGCCAGGTCGGCTTTGCGCTGATGATAGAACTCGGCGATGTGACGAACCAGATCAGGGAATGCGGGTAACTGATAGCGTGGCGTCTTGGGGAAATAGGTGCCGCTGAAAAAAGGCTGCTGATCCGGCGTCAGGAACACGGTCAGCGGCCAGCCGCCATTGCCTTGCGACAACATCTGGTGAGCAGTCTGGTAGATCTGGTCGATATCCGGCCGCTCCTCGCGGTCGACCTTGATATTGATGAAATGCCGGTTCATGACTGCCGCGACTTCATCGTCTTCAAACGACTCGTGCGCCATGACATGGCACCAGTGGCAGGCGGAATAGCCGATCGACAACAGAATCGGCTTGTCCAGTTGTTTGGCTAACTTGAGCGCTTCCTCACCCCAGGGATACCAGTCGACCGGATTATTTGCATGCTGCAAAAGGTAGGGACTGGTCTCAGCCTCAAGTCGGTTAGACATTTAGGAAACTCTGATTCAATGAGTGAGCGGAATGAAGTGCAACCGCAAGGGTCATGTCCGTCAAGACGGCTGCCATGGCAGCTCGGCCTGACGCCACAAGGCACCCGGAACGCAGCAGCCGAGAAAACCAACGCAGTGTTTCGGCGTAGGCTAACCTGCGATAGCAGGTTAAGCGCAGCGGCCGAAGCCATAGTTGCAGTATACAGCGAGGTTGCGAGTACCGCGCAACGCAGCAATTCGCCCGCGTAACCATTTAATCAGTGTTTCCTTAGCGTTCCAGAGGTTGAGTCTCGTATTCAATTTCCAGCGTATGTGTCTGGTTCGGCGGAATCATGACCATGTTTTCCAGCGCGTTGGCCGATTCGACACAGATCATGTGACGCCAGCTGTCATCATTGCCCATGTCACCCAGTTGGTGGGCTTTCTCTTCCCATGGTGTCCAGATCACCGTGGTATTGCTACCTGATTTGGCAATACGGATGACGCGGTTGAATCCCGGATCCTCAATCACGCAGACATCCTTGGTGTTGACATAGACACGATCGAATTCACCATTGAACCTGACCATACCCTGCTGCGTATAACGGTCGTAGTTCAGCACCTTGTCCGAATACTCGACGCCTTCCAGACCACTCAGTGCGATCTGTTCGACATCGCTCACATTGAAATAGGTATGCAACGCTTCGCCGATCATGAATGGCTGGTTGCCACGATTGGTCGTCGACAGGGCCATTTTCAGCGTATCGCCGACATCGATGGTCAGGGTCAGCGCATAGGGATAGGACAGCTGCTTCTGTGCAACCGGGGTATTAATGATTTGCAGCACCAAACGGGTAGCACCGTTTTCCAGGGTGCTGGATTCAATCAGATCCCAAGGCATGACACGGGCGAAGCCATGCGGACAGAGCGTGCTATCCGTAGGGTGTGCGCCGAACCAAGGCCAGCAGATCGGCACGCCGCCACGTATCGAGCGGCCATGGATATAGCGGGCATGGTCCGATAGCCAGAGCACAGGCTCGGTTTCATGCTTGGGCTGCCAGGACATAACATGGGCACCCTGCATGGCGATTCTCGCAGTGGCGAAATCGTTTTCGATATCCAGAAATTTAAGTCCATTCGCATCCAGAAAGAAGCTGACATGCGGATCCAGCTGGATATCTTTTTCGACCAATTGAAGCGAGCTCATAGTGTCCCCAGTTCCCTGACCAAATACTCAGTATTGATATGCAAAATATTCTTGTTATTTTTCTATTTGTGAAACATCCCGCACGGCGCCACGCGCCGCCGAGGTACTCATTGCCGCATAGGCACGCAACGCAGGTGAAACCTGGCGCTGACGGTTGACCGGCTTCCAGGCCTTTGAGCCCTTGGCCTCCATGGCCTGACGGCGGCGCTCCAGCTCCTCCACCGAAACGGCAAGATGAATGCGACGCTCCGGGATATCGATCTCGATCGTGTCGCCCTCTTCTACCAGACCGATAGCACCACCTTCGGCAGCTTCAGGCGAAGCGTGGCCGATACTCAAGCCCGAGGTTCCGCCGGAGAATCTACCATCGGTCAACAAGGCGCACTGCTTGCCAAGCCCCTTGGATTTCAGATAACTGGTCGGATAGAGCATCTCCTGCATGCCGGGGCCGCCGCGTGGACCTTCATAACGAATCACCACAACGTCGCCTGCAATGATCTTATCGGCAAGAATCGCCTCAACTGCAGCATCTTGCGATTCAAAGATGCGGGCACGGCCGGTGAACTTGAGGATGCTGTCATCTACCCCGGCGGTCTTGACGATACAACCGTCGAGCGCGATATTGCCGTGCAACACGGCTAGACCGCCATCCTGCGAATAGGCATGCGCCTTGTCACGGATGCAACCTTCAGCGCGGTCGGTATCCAGATCAGGCCACTGCATGGACTGACTGAATGCGATCGTGGTCGTAATACCACCAGGGGCGGCGCGATAGAGCTTGAGCGCTTCTTCATCACTGGTGGTCATGATGTCCCAGCGTTTGAGCGCATCGCCCATGGTCGGACTATGCACGGTAGAACATTCCTGATGGATCAGACCGGCACGATTAAGCTCGGCCAGGATGCCCATGACGCCACCGGCACGGTGCACATCTTCCATATGATATTTCTGCGTCGCCGGTGCCACCTTGGACAGGCATGGCACACGGCGCGAAATGGCATCGATGTCACTCATCGTGAAATCGACACCGGCTTCGTGTGCAGCCGCCAGCAGATGCAGCACGGTATTGGTGGAGCCGCCCATCGCCACATCCAGGCTCATGGCGTTCTGGAAAGCAGAGAAGGTGGCGATGTTGCGCGGCAGCACGCTTTCATCATCCTGCTCGTAATAACG
>JAEWTK010000162.1 GCA_023459535.1 Pseudomonadota bacterium | reverse complement strand
CGGCCGCATCCTGCGCGACAATGTGTTCGGCAACCAGGAAGAAGATGCGCTGCGCCGTGACTTTACCGCCAATGCGCTGTACTACGATCCGGCCACCGAAGAGGTGCTGGATTTCCATAACGGCGTCGCCGACATCAAGGCCGGCGTGCTGCGCATCATCGGCGATCCGGTAACCCGCTATCGCGAAGACCCGGTGCGCATGCTGCGGGCTGTGCGCTTGTCAGCCAAACTCGGGCTCAAGCTGGACAAGGCCACTGCCGCGCCTATCCCGAAAATGGCCGATTTGCTGAAGGATGTGCCGGAATCGCGCCTGTTCGACGAGATGCTCAAGCTGTTCCTTTCCGGCCACGCCATGGAAAGCACACGCGAATTGCGCAAGCACGGCCTGCACCACGGCCTGCTGCCCTTGCTCGATGTGGTCGTGGAGCAACCGGTGGGCGAACGTTTCGTCAACCTGGCACTGCAGAACACCGACGAGCGCGTGCTGGCGGAAAAGCCGGTGTCACCCAGCTTCCTTTTCGCCACGCTGCTCTGGCATGAAGTGCTGACCGCCTGGAACCGCATCCAGGCACAAGGCGAACGCCCGATCCCGGCACTGCACATGGCAATGACCGAGGTCTGCGATATCCAGGCCGAAAAACTGGCCATCCACAAACGCTACAGCAGCACCATGCGCGAGATATGGGGCATGCAGCCACGTTTCGAACAGCGCGGCGGCAAGCGGCCGTATTCATTGATCGAGCATCCGCGTTTCCGTGCGGCTTATGACTTTTTGCTGCTGCGCTGCGAATCCGGCGAAGTGCCGGCCGAACTCGGCCAGTGGTGGACGGATTTTGCCCATGCCGATGGCGAGGCACGCGCCACCATGCTGCTGCCCGACACGCAGCCGAAAAAACGCCGCCGCCGCAAACGTAGCAGACCAGCGGGTGCTGGCCAGTCTTCATCCGAGCCAACAGCATGAGTCGCGCTTACGTTGCCCTGGGCAGCAACATGCACTCGCCCGCACATCAAATACTCAAGGCGTTTGATGAACTGGATGCCATGCCCAACACCGAAGTGGTCAAAAGATCCTCGCTCTACCGCACTGCACCGCTTGGTTACGAAGACCAGCCCGACTTCATCAATGCGGTAGTCGAACTGAAAACCAGACTCGACCCGGAAAAACTATTGCGCTACCTGCTGGCGATCGAGAACCTGCATGGCAGGGAGCGGCCTTTCCCCAAAGCGCCGCGTCCGCTGGACCTCGACCTGCTGCTCTACGACGGCCTGCGCATGCAGACCGAGGATCTAACCCTGCCGCACCCGAGAATGCACATGCGCGGCTTTGTGCTGTTACCATTGGCGGAAATTGCACCGGATCTGGTGATTCCGGAACCGGAACTGGCGAACCAGACCGTCGCCAAACTGGCTGCGGCCTGCCCGGATCAGGGCGTGACAAGAGTAATCCCATGAAGGTGTGGCGCGATCAGGCTATGAGTATCCAGTCATGACTATCATCAAGACCGACTTAACCGACAGATATCCGCATATCGTCATCGAAGGCCCGATCGGCAGCGGCAAGACCACACTTGCACGCAAACTGGCTGACCGCTACTCGGCAACCCTGCTGCTGGAGAATGCCGAAGCCAACCCTTTCCTGCCGCGTTTCTATCAGGATGTGCAACGCTACGCCCTGCCGACACAACTGTTCTTCCTGTTCCAGCGTGCCGGCCAACTCGGCGACCTGACCCAGCGCGACATGTTCGCCTCCGCCACCATCGCCGATTTTTTCCTGGAAAAAGACCCGATCTTCGCCCGCCTCAATCTGGACGACGAGGAATTCGCGCTTTACCGCCAGATATACAAGCATCTGCAACTGAAGGCTTCAACGCCGGACCTGGTCATCTACCTGCAGACCCCGGTCGATGCCCTGCTGGAACGCATCGCCCAGCGCAACATCAATTATGAACAGGAAATCCCACGGGAATATCTGGCGAGACTGGCCGAAGCCTATAGCGAATTCTTCCACCAGTACGACACCTCACCCATCCTTATCGTCAATAACGAGAAGCTGAACATCACCGCAGATGAAGCTTCGCTCGACATGCTGATCAACCGCGCACTGCAGATTCGCAGCCGGCGTGAGTTCTTCAACCCCAGTATGGAGTAGCAGATGGCTGCCACCACCCTGACCACGCTGCAGAACATGAAACGACAGGGCGAAAAAATCGCCGTGCTGACCTGCTATGACGCCTGCTTTGCCGCATTGCTGGAGAACGCCGGTGTAGAAGTGCTGCTGGTCGGCGACTCGCTCGGCATGGTGCTGCAAGGCGCCAACAGCACGCTGGCTGTCACGCTGCACGACATGCAGTACCACACCCGCTGCGTCGCCCAAGGCGCAAAGACCGCCTACATCGTCAGCGACATGCCCTTCGGCAGCTACCAACAGAATCCGGAACAGGCGCTGCGCAACGCGACCCGTCTGATGGCGAGCGGCGCGCAAATGGTGAAACTGGAAGGCGGTGCAGTGATGGCGGAAACCGTGCGCTTTCTGACCCAGCGCGGCATCCCGGTCTGCGGCCATCTGGGCCTGACCCCGCAATCCGTCCACCAGCTTGGCGGCTACCGCGTGCAGGGCCGCGACGAGGCTACCGCCGCACAACTGCTGGCCGACGCAAAAGCGCTGACTGAGGCCGGTGCCGGAATGCTGGTGCTGGAAATGGTGCCGGCCACACTGGCACAGGAAATCACGGCCGCCATCGGCATCCCGACCATCGGCATCGGCGCCGGGCCGGATTGCGACGGCCAAGTGCTGGTGCTGCAGGACATGCTCGGCATCTATGCCGGCAAATCGCCGCGGTTCTCGCGCAACTTCATGCTGGGCGCGGACAGCATCCAGTCGGCAGTTGCCGCTTACGTCCGGGCGGTCAAGGACGGCAGCTTCCCGACCGCCGAACACAGCTACTGAGCCAAACTCGCATGGAAATTATCACCACGGTTGCCGGTTTGCGGCAGCGACTGGCAAAAGAAAACGCCATCGCCTTCGTACCCACCATGGGCAATCTGCACGCCGGCCATTTGCAGCTGGTCGAGGTTGCGAAACAGCACGGCCGATGCGTCGTCGTCAGCATCTTCGTCAACCCGTTGCAGTTTGGGGCAAACGAAGACCTCGCCAGTTATCCGCGCACGCTGGATGCGGATTGCGAAAAACTGCAGGCGGCCGGGGTGGATGTGGTGTTCGCACCGGGCGAAGCGGAAATGTATCCGACCGAGCAGACTATCACCGTCAACCCGCCACCGATCGCCAATGAGCTCTGCGGCGCCGCGCGTCCCGGCCATTTTGCCGGCGTCGCCACGGTCGTGCTCAAGCTGTTCAACATGGTGCAGCCGCAGGTCGCGGTGTTCGGCAAGAAGGATTTTCAGCAGTTGTTCATCATTCGCGAACTGGTGCAACAACTGAATCTGCCGATCAAGATTATCGGCGTCGCTACCCGGCGCGATGACGATGGCCTCGCCATGAGTTCGCGCAACGGCTACCTGTCAGCCGCACAGCGCCTGGAAGCACCAAGGCTGCAACGGGCGCTGCAGCTAATGGTTGAAGCAGCAAAAAAAGACGGGCAGGACTTTGCCACCATTGAAGCGCAAACCGTACAGTACCTGACCCAACTCGGCTGGATCGTCGACTACGTCTCGATTCGTTCCGCGCAAACCTTACTGCCCGCAGAAAAAACCGAACGCCAACTGGTCGTGCTGGCTGCAGCAAAACTGGGCAAGACTCGCCTGATCGACAATCTGGAATTCAGTCTGGACTGATACCCTGCTCATGAATTAGAGCGAAAGCTCAGGGCTGGATACCATAACGCCATTCGCCCACCTGCAGCTCACGCCAGTCACTATCCTCCACACTGAACTCGCCGTTTGCAATCATCCGGCGTGTGCCGGCATCATCCGGCGCCCGGTGTACGTCAGCCTCACCCTGCTTGATTTTTGGTTTGTGCCGAATAAAACCGACCGACTGCCATTGCCCGTCCCTCCGGCTAAACACATTGCCGCCATAACCACCGATGATCACCACCTCGTCCTGCCCGTCACGATTCAGGTCGACCAGCAGCACCGTGCAGCTCGGCTGGTTCCGCAGGCAATTGATCCAGAACTTGTCGCCTTCCGTCAGCTGCCAGAGAAAATCAACGAAATCCGTCGTCAATGACCGGCCTTGAGGATAAACATCCAGTTTCTGCTGCCAAGCCTCGCGATCACGTTCCACATGCATCCGGCGTCCATAAGTTCTGTGCTTGGCTTCCAGACTCATTCTAGCTTTCTGCTGGATGGCTTCCGCCTGCGGATGCCCGGTCAATTCAGTCAGATATTTTAGTGCACGCTGGCCATGCAAGCCGCCGTCGAAGCGCAAGTATTCGAAATCGAAGGATTGCACATCGACCTTTTGCGAGAGCAGCTTGTCCAGCTGACTGCTGACACTGATTCTGGCCGGGTCGAGCACGGGGGTTGCGGTCAGCAGCAACACCAGCACCATGATCCAGGCCGCATAGATATTGACCTGGCTTGCCGCCTGCATCCATTCGGCTTTCAGCCTCAGCACGGATAACGCATAACCAAGCGCATAAACCGCCAACAGGCCAATCAGGATCGCCGCCCACACCCGGTCTGCCGTCCAGCCATACTGGTCGACCCGCAACCACAAGGAATAAACACAGAGGGCAGACAACACCGGTAGCGCCAGCAATGCTGACGTGACCAGCTTGCGTATCCAGACCGGGAACTTGATACCATGCACCCCATCCTGCCAGGCGGCATTGAACAAGAACACCATCAAGCCCTGCAAGCCCAGCATCAGTGCCGTGGCGTAGCCGGTCTTCCACAACAGCGCGACGCCCTTGACCGGCAGCATCAGCAGGAACAGCAGGATGATGCCGGACACCAGCGGCAGCAGCCAGCCGAGCAGGTTCAGCGTGGCCCGGTACAAGCCAAGCAAGGCTTCTTCCTTCGCCGAGTAAAGCGACAAGCCCAAGCCAAAGGCGATGGCCGAAACCGGATAGGCAAAATGACGGCTGGTGAACAGGTCCGTGAAAAACCCCACCCCGAGCACCTTGAACAGCCCCGCCCACAAACCCAGCAATATCCAGAAAATGCCGACAAACAGGCCAGCGGAGGCCAGCTTGAATACATTGCGCCAAGCCACTGAACACAACAAGGCGTAGTCGCGACTCCAACTGGCGAGTTTGAGCCTGTGCTCTGCAAATGGAATCAGCACGAACCAGCTGGTGAAGATAATGCTGCCAATCAGGAAGGTGGCGCCTGAAATATGCGTGCGCGACAGTCCATCAACCCAGCCGACCTTACCCGCATAGGCGGCGCAGGCTGCCACCAGCAGCGCGTAACCGCCGCTCAGCAGCCACAAGGCCATCCGCTCCCGATAGGCCGAAAGCATCTGCATGGAAAGCGGAAAAACCAGTGCCAGTGCATATAAAGGCCAGGTAACGACGAACCACTCTCCCGGCTTGTCCAGCGAAACCACCAGATTGTGCAGCATCAGCAGGCAGAAACCTTGCAGGGTTGCCCAGGCAATCAGCCAGGTGCGTTCGTTCTTGATCATGGCTTATCCATCTTTTTATTATTGAAGGGAAGCACTTTATCACCAACAAACCGCTGTAGTAAGCATGGCCAACTGGTTCTGAAAAAGCGTATATTGAGGCTTCTGGTTATCGTCACGAACCTGTGCGGCACTATTATGTATATTGACGCCTAGCGCGCTTGCACGGCCTCAATAAAGAAATTAACGGCTTGCCCCATGAACGGCACCAGGCATTTTCAGTATCGCAATTTTGCACCCGAGCCCCGAACTGACTATAATAAGCGTCCTTTGAAATCAACAAGGTAGTCCATGCAAAGAACTATGCTCAAATCCAAGTTGCACCGCGTGCGCGTGACGCATTCGGAGCTGGACTATGAGGGCTCCTGCGCCATCGATGAGGCTTTGCTGGAAGCGGCGGACATCCGCGAGTTTCAGCAGATCGAGATCTACAACATCAACAATGGCGAAAGATTCACTACCTACGCGATCCGTGCCGAGCGCAATTCCGGCACCATCTCGGTCAACGGTGCTGCCGCGCGCAAGGCGAGTCCGAACGACCTGTTGATTATCGCCACCTACGCCAGCTACAATGAGATCGAGCTTGAAAAATTCAAGCCACAGCTGGTCTACGTCGACAGCGACAACCGCATCAAGGATCAGCGCAACGCCATCCCGGTGCAAGTATCCAATCAGGCCGCCTGAAAGCACACCCCAATTTAATGCTGAATCTTGAAGAAATGAAGCTGGCCGTCATCGACGCGCTGGAAGACATCAAAGCCTTTGATATCACCGTCATGGATGTACGCAATCTGACTTCCATGACCTCCTACATGATCGTCGCCAGCGCCAACTCGACACGCCAAGCCAAGGCCATCGCCGACAACGTGCGCGAAAAGCTGAAGGAAAAAGGCGCCGACCTGCGCGGCACCGAGGGCGAGAAGGACGGCGAATGGGTGCTGGTCGACCTTGGCGACATCGTCGTCCACATCATGATCCCAAGCGCACGCGCCTACTACAACCTCGAGCAGTTATGGGGCGAGACGGAAACCCGCCGCACCGCCAGCAAGAAGTCTGCTGCCTGACCTTCTGCTTCACCGTTTCCAGCATTGAAATTAAGGATACTCTCAGTCGGTCACAAGATGCCTGACTGGGTGGAGAAGGCCTGCGCCGAATACCTGAAGCGCATGCCACGCGAAGCCAGCGTCGAGATCATCGAAATCAAGCCGGACAAACGCGCCGCCGGCAAAAACTCCGAAGTCGTACAGGAAGCCGAAGCCGTCAGAATCCTGGAGGCCGCCGGTAAAGACCTGCTGATTGTGCTGGATGAACACGGCCAGGAAGTCACGACCACCCAGCTGGCACAGCGCATGGAAAACTGGCTGGCTGGCGGACGCGACGTCGCGCTGGTCATCGGCGGCGCTGACGGTCTGCATGCCTCACTGAAAAAGAAAGCCGACTGGCTCTGGAGTCTTTCCAAACTGACCATGCCGCATGGCATGGTACGCGTCGTGCTGACGGAACAGCTTTACCGTGCCTGGACGGTGATCCAGAACCATCCCTATCACCGCGAATAACCATGCTCCAAATGTTGGCACATTAAGTGCTAATTCATCACTGAATGCCTGCGCAAAAC
>JAEWTK010000161.1 GCA_023459535.1 Pseudomonadota bacterium | reverse complement strand
GGATCGGGACGAGCCCGCCATCCGGCTTGAGGCGATGCAAAGTCCGGCCGTGAGCGGCGCACGTCTGCCGAGGCTGTCGGCGATGCCGGGGGGCGGGGCCATCATGAGCTGGGTCGAGCCTGCCGGTGACCAGCATGTGTTGAAATATGCCTTGCTCAAGGATGGGAAATGGCAACGCGACGGTGTTGTGACGCAAGGGCAGGGCTGGTTCGTTAACTGGTCCGATTTCCCCTCGGTGGTGGCTATCGACGACACCTTCTGGCTTGCGCATTGGCTGGTCAAGCAGCCCGGCGGCAACACCTATGATTACGATATCGCGCTAGCCATCTCCAACGATGCCGGCATGAGCTGGCGGCAGATCGGCAGCCCGCACCGCGACGGCAAGGCAGCCGAGCATGGCTTTGTCAGTATTTTCGCCGATCGTGGGGCGGCAGGCATCATCTGGCTGGATGGCCGGGATTTTGTCAGCCACCCGGCACCGCCCGGGCACGAGGGGCACCATGCGAGCCATTCCGGCAACTTTGCCTTGATGTATACCCGTGTCCTCGCCGATGGTTCGATGGGAGCCGAGCAGGTGGTGGATAGCAATACCTGCACCTGCTGCTGGACCGCTGTTGCCTCGGTGCCGGATGGCACGGTTGCAGCCTGGAGAGGCCGCACGGACGACGAGATCCGGGATAACCGCGTTGCCCGTCTGATTGACGGAAACTGGAAAGCTTCGCGGCCCTTGGGTGGCGAGCAATGGAAAATCGCGGGTTGTCCTGTCAACGGCCCTGCACTGGCGGCGCGGGAAAACCTTGTGCTGGCTGCGTGGTTCACGGCGGAAGGCGACCGGCCCAGGGTGCGTGCAGCGATATCGAACAATGGCGGGCAGGAATTTTCTGCGCCGGTCGATTTGGATGACCAGCGGCCATTAGGGCGTATCGATGGCTTGTGGCTGGATAGTGAGCGCGCACTCGTCTCATGGATGGCGAATCCGGGCAAAAAAACATCGGAGCTGGTCGTGCGGATTATCGATATACACGGGCAAGTCAGAGCAGTCAGCAGTATGGGCAAGTTGAGCGCGGGCCGTGATTCCGGGGTTCCGCAAATGGTCAGGGATGGCAATCATCTTTATGTAGCTTGGACCAAACCGCAGCCGGATTTCGGTATTGCACTCGGCCATATTCCAGTAGCGCAATTTCACGACTAGCCGGGTTGCAATGCTTCCAGGATTATCCGGGAGCATGGCAGGCCCTGCGGCAACGTGTCACATTTTTATCGGCGCTAAAACTTCATAGAATCGGCAACAAGATCAACGCAATCCGGAGTTTGCCGTGTCCGACCATATCATCAGCGCTAATCAGCAGAAGCTGAGTGCCAGAATCTTCAATATTGCTTCCATCGTGGCCGTGTTGATTCCGCCGCTGCTCATGCTGTGGATCGCCGCTTCGATTTTCGTTTATGCCTCCCTGATCTGTCATCCCAATCCGCGCATCGCGGATTACCTGCGGCCAGCCGGCTATCGATTTTATGGCCTGGTCGGTTCGCTGGTGGCGGTGCTTAATTTCACGGAGCAACTCAGTCACTTGCTGGGTAGCAATCTGACCATGTGGCTGGCGGTCTGGGGTCTGGCGATCCTCGTCATCGTGCCATGGGGACTGCGCGACATCATCCGGGCCGGGCACGAGCCATGGCAGGATTTGATGGTGCCGCAGGCTGAATTTGGCTGAGTTGTAACCCTGCCTGCGACATCTTGTCACATTCCTTGGCGGGCTCTGGCTTCCTATAATTCAGGGCATTCGCCACTCCGGAGTATTGATTGTGAAGTTGAAGAAAATCGCCCTTGTCGTCGCCGGTTGTTTTGCCGCTGTACCTGTCGCATTTGCCGAGCATCCCATTCAAACTCCGGAAGTTTCCGTGCAAGAGGAGCAGCTGCAGCCGCTGCCGACACTGACTGATTCCAGTCCTTCACAGGAAGACCTGCAGCGCCTGCGCGCCAACACCAGCGACACTGCTTCACTGCTGGAAGGACAGCCGGGCATCAGCCTCTATCGGGCTGGTGGTGTTTCCAGCCTGCCATCCATCCATGGTCTGGCAGATGATCGTATCCGTATCAAGGTCGACGGCATGGACCTGATTTCCGCCTGTGCTAACCACATGAATTCGCCGCTTTCCTACATCGATCCCGCCAATGTCGACAAGATCAAGGTGTTCGCCGGTATCACGCCGGTCAGCATGGGCGGCGACAGCATAGCCGGTACGATTGCCGTCGATTCGGCCGCGCCGGAATTTGCTTCATCTGCCGATGAGCTGCTGCTGAAAGGCAAGGCTTCGACGTTTTACCGCAGCAACAACGATGCGCGCGGCATCAACCTCTCCGGAACTATCGCCAGTGACATCCTCTCTGTGCGTTATACCGGCGCGACCGCCGAAGCCAACAACTACAAGGCTGGTAGCGGTTTCAAGCGGGCTGACTTGGCCGCGACCAGCACGATTGCCGGTGGTAATCGCGGTTGGCTGGCTAGCGATGAAGTCGGCTCGACTGCCTATAAAACCGAAAATCACGCGCTGGACATCGG
>JAEWTK010000160.1 GCA_023459535.1 Pseudomonadota bacterium | reverse complement strand
GTTCCTCCCGAGCCTGTCGTAGCACTCTGACCGGTACTGGAAATCTCGGCTGCCGCACCGATAAACCCCTTGGTGTCGCGCGACATGTTGACGTAATCGATCTTGTAGGTACGAAGCACAGGATGATCCGGCGTAATGCTCAGTACATTGTTTTCGACTTTGTAGGTGAGATCAACCTGCTTGGCGAGACGCTCGAGAATCGCAGGCAGGGTCTGATCAACCGCATTGAGTGTGACGCGGCCCTGAATGGACGGATGGATATCGATATTAAGATTGCTCTCACGTGCCAGCGCAAAGAGGATCTCCTTGACCGGCACTTCGTTGACCACCACGCTATAAGTCTGCTCTTTGGCTTTAGGAGTGGGGGGGGGCAGATAGGTGGCGCTTCTGACCGGCTTGGGAATATCGCCGGCAGCTGCCTGAGCTCCCTGCTGAGTCTGTGGTGCAGCTTCGCTGTCGATGTGGCCGCTTGAAGGCACAACCTTGCTCTGATGCGCACAGCTGGCCAAAATCAGTGACATTGAAATCGCAAACCATGTTAACCATGTTCTTTTCATACGCACACACACCATCTACATTGAGCTCGCTGATTAGTTTACCCTATAACCCGCTTCAAACAGCAACATCAAGCTATTGAAACTGCTTTGTTTCCTGCAATATTCCACCAATAGTTCGCAGATGCGGGCGATAGGAACGCAAACCTGCCGGCAATTGCCGCATCGCTTCCTGCGCAGCCAGACGATCCACATAACTGCCGTAAAGCACGGTCAGGAAAGGTGCATTGTTGACCTGTGTGCGGTACACATAGAGATTATCCAGTTCCAGTTGGCCCGCGAGTGATTCCAGTTGCCTCCGTAACTGCGTGTCATTGGCGCTGCCCATGAGCTGAATACTGACCGTCGAAGCCGGCTTCTGACTCAGCCATTGCTGCGTAACGCTCAACCTGCGCTCGAGAATATCGTTGCCAGCATTGGATTGCAGGTCGCCTGCAGCCGATGCTGCTGTTTCCGGCATTGTTTCAGGTTGAATGACGACACTGGGTTGGCCTTCAGTCCTGGCCACGCTCTCCTGCGCTGCTTGCGGTGACATCTCTCCAGGTTCGGCTATAGGTTCAGTCACGGCCTCTACTGCATTTGCCGATGGCATTGTCGTCTCCGTCGACTCGATTGCATCGGTAGCGGTAACTGCAGCAGGCTGCTGGCTCTGGTTTTGCCAGAGATTAACAAGGTAGCCAAGAACCAGCCCCAACAACAGAATCGCGAAAGCAGCCAGCATCAGTTTTCGTGAATTGCCCCTTTTAAGCTGTTCCGCGCCGAACTCGCTATCACGGATAGCGGCTTTCACATGCTTGGGCGTGACCTGATAGACGTTCTCTGAAAATGCCGCTAGCAAAGCCTTGTCAGCCAGAATATTAATGCGCCTGACCAAGCCTTCGGACGATTTTGCGATCATGCGGATGGCGGACTTGGAGAACAGGTGCGGGCCGAAATAGCCGGCGGCACGCAGACGGAAAATCAGGTAATCCGCCACGTCCTGCTCAACCAACGGACCGAGGTTGAAACTGTGGGTGATGCGTTCACGCAGCTGGCGGATCTGTGTTTCGTTGAGGTTCTCGTCCAGTTCCGGCTGGCCGAAAAGTACGATCTGCAGCAACTTGTCATGCCGGGTTTCCAGATTGGACAGCAAGCGGATTTCCTCCAGCGTCGCCAGCGGCATGCCCTGCGCTTCCTCAACGAAGATCACCACCTGCCGACCTTCGGCGTAGCGATCGAGCAAATAGGTATGCAGCACCTGCATGACGCGCAAGCGATCGGCGTCCGGCGGCAACTCCAGTTGCAACTCGAATGCGATGGCATGCAGCACATCTTCCGGCGCCACACTGGGATTGGCCAGATAGACACTCTCCACCTTTTCCGGCAACAGGGTTTGCAGCATGCGACAGAGCATGGTCTTGCCGCTACCGACTTCGCCCACCACCTTGACGATGCCCTCTCCGCTGGTGATGGCATAGGTCAGCGCATCGAGAATGGCGCCGCGATTGCCGCCTGAGAAAAAGAATTCCGTGTTCGGCGTGATCTTGTAGGGTGGTTCCTTGAGTCCGAAATGGGCGTAATACATTATTGCTCTTGCATCTGCATGCGGCTGTACAAGGTGGTGCGGTTGATGCCGAGCAGCTTGGCAGCCTGGCTGAGGTTGCCGTGCGTAATCTTCAGCGCGGCATCAACATAGGCTTTTTCCCAGGTTTTCAGCACCTGATCTAGATTGACATTGGCCTGTGTCTGCAAATGACGCATGGCCTGATTGGAAAGTGCCACATCATCATTCAACGCCGCCACGTCATTGGGCGAAGTCAGTTGCATCAGATCCAGCTCGGCCGCCAGTTGCACATCGCTTACCGACTGCCCGGCATATTTCGCCATCAGGCGGATGATGATATTGCGTAATTCACGCACATTGCCCGGGAAGTGATAATCCAGCCAGCGCTGGCCGGCCCTGTTATCGAATTTGAAAGGTTTTCTGCCGGTCTCCCGCGCATAGAAATCACTGTAATAATCCAGCAGCGCATAACGGTCATCACCCAAGTCGCGTAACGGTGGCACGCGCACGGTAAATACACTCAGCCGGTGATAAAGATCGATGCGGAAATGGCTGTTTCTCACCTCCTCACGCAAGTCGCGGTTGGTAGCGGCGATGATGCGCGCTTTGCTCTTGCGCGTCTGCGTCTCGCCGATACGCTGGTATTCGCCGTTCTCCAGCACGCGTAGCAACTTGGATTGCATCTCCAGCGGAAGCTCGCCGATCTCATCAAGAAACAGCGTACCTTCACCGGCATCCTCGAAATAGCCGGTATGCGAGGTCTGGGCGCCAGTAAAAGCGCCTTTGCCGTGACCGAACAGGATGGATTCCGCCAGCGTCGGCGAAATGGCCGCACAGTTGACGGAAAGGTAGGGCTGACGTGCGCGACTGCTCAAACGGTGAAGACAGTTCGCCACCAGCTCCTTGCCGCTGCCGGATTCACCCTCGATCAACACCGGGAAAGGCGCGTCGGCGAACTGGGTGATCTGCGTGCGCAGGGTCTGCATCGGCAGGCTTTCTCCCAGCAGCCCGCAACTTTCCTGTTCCTTGCTGCCTTCGGTCTTTTCCGCTTCCTGCAATTTCAGCGCATTCTGCAGGATCTCCTTCAGGCGATCCACATCGCAGGGCTTGGGAATGAAGTCGACTGCGCCCAACGCCATCGCGTGCTTGACGTTGATCTCTTCATTCTGGCCGGAAAGCACATGGATCTTCATGGTCGGCGAATGCGCCAGCAACTCGCCAATCACCTTGAAGCCCTCATCCGGCTTATGCGGCACGGGCGGCAAACCGAGATCCACCAGCGCCAGCGCCGGCGGCACTTCCAGCTGCCTCAAGAGACTTTTGGCTTGTGCTCTGGATTCTGCGACATAGACATCGAAATGCTTGCTCAGAACGTAATGCAGGGTATCGGTAATCAGGGGATCATCATCGATGATGATCAGGGTGGGATTTTGTTCAGCCATCTGAGGGTCTTCCCGCGACAATTATTGATTTATTTTTAAAAACAGAAAGTAAGGCATTTTTCCCTAATATAACCGTAATGGCTTGCAGCATCAATCAGATAAGCCTTTTCGGCCGGCTTGAAGCAGGAAAATATGCCTCATCTGCACCACCTTGACTTACAGATCGGCCAGACTCTTGATATGTGTCATGACACTGCGCCCCAGCGCACTCAGCGCATAACCACCCTCCAGCGCGGAAACGATTCGGCCGCCGGCATGGCGGCTTGCCACATCCTTCAACGCTTCGGTCACCCAGCGGTAATCTGCCTCCTGCAAGGCCAGCCCGCCCATGTCATCCTCCCGGTGCGCATCAAAACCAGCAGAAATCAGTACGAGTTGTGGCTGGAAACTTTCCAGCGCCGGTAGCCAGTGCTCACTGACAGCGGTACGGAATTCAGCACCCTTGCAGCCCACCTCCAGCGGCACATTGATGATGTGATCATTGCCGCTGTCAGCGCCGCTATGCGGATAATAGGGATGGCGGAAAGTGGAACACAGCATCACGCGCGGATCATCATGAAAGATTTCTTCGGTGCCGTTACCGTGATGCACATCGAAATCGGCGATGGCCACCCGCTGCAAACCGTGATGCTGCAAGGCATGAGCGGCGCCAATCGCGACATTATTGAACAGGCAGAAGCCGGAAGCGCTGGCGCGGCCGGCATGATGGCCGGGGGGGCGGATATTGCAGAATGCGTTCTGCACCTGACCTGACATCACCAGATCAACTGCAGTGATAACGGCACCAGCTGCATGCAATGCCGCCTGCAGACTGTGCGAATTCATGCGCGTATCGCCATCGAGCTCGACAAAACCCGATTCGGGCGAAAGCGCGAACACCCGCTCGACGTACTCGGGCGCATGCACCAGCATCAGCTGTTCCTTGCTCGCCGGCACGGCCTCAAAAGGCAGCAACAGGTCCAGCAATCCGGAGGCAATCAGCTGATCGTGAATCGCATGAATACGGGCGGCTTCCTCGGGAAAGATCTCGCCCATGTCGTGCCCCAGGCAAGCCGGATGGGTGATGTAAGCCGTATGCATGCCTACAGCACCTTACGTACTTTTTTGACACTGTCATCGTCCGGGCTGGCTTCGATGCTGAAATTCAGGCGCTGCATCAGTTTCAGCATACTGGTGTTACTTTTCAGCACCTCGCCCTCCATCACCTTCAAGCCCTTGGAACGCGCGGCATCCATCAGCGCCGTCATCAATTTGTTACCCAGTCCCTTGCCACGCATGCGGTCGGCGATCACCAGCGCGAAATCGCAGCTTTCACCGTCCGGATTGATGGCGAAGCGCGTAACGCCCAGTTCAACTTCCTGTCCGTCTTCCTCAGCCACCGCTACCAGCGCCATCTCACGGCTGTAATCGATCTGCGTGAATCGCACCAGCATCGCCTCACTCAGTTCCTGCACACTGTTCATGAAGCGGAAATAGCGCGCCTCCTCCGACAGATTGCGCACGAACGCCTGCTCGATCCCGGCATCCTCCGGTCGAATCGGGCGGATCACCAGGTCGGTGCCATCCGCCAGTTGCCAGTTGCTGACCAGATGCGTCGGATAAGGATAGATCGCCATATGTGCATAGCGATCGGCACTGGGCTGACGCAATTCCACCACCACCCGTGCATCGGCGGCCAGCACGCCGGATTCGTCCAGTATCAGCGGGTTGATATCCATCTCCATCAGCATCGGCAGTTCACAGACCATTTCCGAGACACGCAGCAATACGCTTTCCAATGCCTGCATATCAGCCGGCGGCATGTGACGGAACGCCCCCAACATTTTCGCCACATGCGTCCCCTGAATCAGATCCTTGACCAGAAACGCGTTCAGCGGAGGCAACGTCACCGAACGGTCGCCCATCACTTCCACGGTCGTACCACCGGCACCGAACGTAATCAGCGGACCGAAGATCGGGTCATTGGTCACACCAACCATGAGTTCACGGCCGTTCGGCTTGACGATCATGGGCTCAATCGAAATGCCATCAATCCTTGCCTCTGGACGATTGTGCTGCAGATTCTCGATGATCTCGTGATACGCAGCACGCACCGCCTGCGCATTGGCGAGATTGAGCATCACGCCGCCGGCATCGGTCTTGTGCGTGATATCCGGCGAATTGACTTTCATCGCCACTGGAAAGCCCAACTGCTGGGCAATCAACAACGCTTCATTGGGTGAATGCGCTACCAGCGTCTGCGCCACCGGAATATGAAAGGCGGAGAGCAAAGCCTTGGATTCCATCTCGCTCAGGATCTTGCGTCGCTCCTGCAAAGCGCCTTCTATAACCATGCGCGCGCCTTCCACATCCGGCTCCAAATGATGCGAGAGCGGGCCCGGCATCTGCATCAACAGTTTCTGGTTCTGATAATAGGCGCTCAAATAGGAAAACACTTCGACCGCCGGCTCCGGTGTCCTGAAACTCGGTTTTCTGGCGCGATTGAATGCCGCGCGCGACGAATCGACCTGTGCACCACCCATCCAGCAGGCCAAAAACGGCTTGCTGTACCGGTTGGAAAGTTCGATAACGGCATTGGCTGCTTCCAGCGGCCTGGTCATCGCCTGCGGCGTCAGGATAGTCAACACACCATCGACGCCCGGATCTTCCAGACAAGCCTGTACCGCATGTTGATAGCGGTCGGCCTGCGCATCACCGATAATGTCGACCGGATTGCCATGCGACCAGGTGGAGGGTAAGGCCTGATTGAGCTTTTCCAGCGTCTCACTTGAGAGTTCCGCCATCTCCAGCCCGAGGTCAGCCGCACAGTCGGTCGCCATGACGCCAGGGCCACCGCCATTGGTAACGATGGCAAGACGGTTGCCGGTCGGATGAAAACCGCAGGACAGTGCCTTGGCAGCAGAAAAAAGCTGCGTGATGGTCTGCACGCGGACGACCCCGGCACGCCTGACTGCCGCATCGAAAGCATCATCAGAGCCGACCAACGAAGCCGTATGCGACATCGCCGCACGCGAAGCGACGGCATGCCGCCCGACCTTGACCAGGATTACCGGCTTGATGCGCGCGGCGGCGCGGATGCCGCTCATGAAGCTGCGCGCATCGCGTATGCCTTCGATATAAAGCAGGATGCTCTGGGTTTTGGTGTCGGAGATCAGGTAATCGAGAATCTCGCCGAAATCGACGTCAAGCGAAGAACCAAGGGAAACGACACTGGAAAAACCGACATCGTTGGTCTGCGCCCAGTCGAGAATCGCGGTGCAAAGAGCACCGGATTGCGAAACAAAAGCCAGATTACCGACATTGGCACTGCCTTTGTTGAAGGTGGCATTAAGGCCGATATCCGGTCGCATGACCCCCAGACAATTCGGCCCGATCAACCGCACACCATAATGTTGCGCGGTTTCCAGCACCTGTCGCTCAAGCACTTTGCCGGCTTCACCAGTCTCGCCGAAGCCGGCGGTGATGATGACAGCCGCCCTGACCTGATGCTTGCCGCATTGCTCGATGATGTCCGGCACCGTATTGGCCGGGGTTGCAATCACCGCCAGTTCAACCGGCTCTTCGATCTGCGCCAGCGAGGCAAAGGCTTTGACTCCCTGAATTTTCTTGTGCTTGGGATTAACGGGATAAAGCGCACCTTGGTAGCCACTCTGCAACATATTCTGAAACACGATCTGCCCGACCGAATCTGCACGATCACTGGCACCAAACACCGCTACGGATTTTGGCGCGAAGAGAGGCTTGAGATGGTGCTGGCTCATGGTTGCTGGCTACAGTAGATTTAGACAGGCTTATCTTAGCCTATTACAGCCAGTTTGCCAGAAACAAGAAAAATGCAGCAGCCGAGCCAAGATATGGTCGGCGTATATTTCAATACATGAACAGAGGAAAGATGGGGTGGCTGATGGGGCTCGAACCCACGACAACTGGAATCACAATCCAGGGCTCTACCAACTGAGCTA
>JAEWTK010000159.1 GCA_023459535.1 Pseudomonadota bacterium | reverse complement strand
ACGCCACCCTGCTTTGCGGCGCTTTGCTACTGTTCAGCTCACAATACATCGTCGGTGACGCCCTGCAGATGCTGTTGCGAGATCAGGGTTTCTGGGCATTCTTCCTGACCGGGCTCGTGTTCTTCGTACGCTTCTACCGCAGCCTGTCATGGATCGACGCCGTTGCCTGGCAACTGGCAATGATCGCCGCCATGCTGTTCCGGGTCGAAGGTATCACGTATCTCGCCGTTTTACCGCTTGCAATACTATGGCGTCCTGATACCACACTGCAAAACCGGGGGATTGCTCTCATCAAGGCACATGGCATCAACATCGCCATCATGCTGGCAGTTGCGGCCTATATCGGCCTGAACGGACTTTCTGTACAGCATCTCGGCAGACTGAAAGAAATCTTTACGCCGAACCTCTATCAGGAATTGACTGCACTCTTCAACACACAATCGGAAATCATGGCAACCCAGGTTCTAGGTGGATTCCTCGACGAGTTCGCAGCCGAAGGCCTGATACTGACATTCATTTTCGTCATGATCAGCAAAGCCATATCAACCACGGGCTGGATAGCCATCGGCCTCGCCACGTATACGTTCAAACTGCGCCAGAGGCTGCTGGATCGCAATGCTTGGAGAATACTGGCCGTTGTGATGGCGATTGCCCTGATCGACATGTTCCTGATCATACTCAAGGTTTTTGTACTATCTGGTCGCTATGTCGCCCCCTTGGCCTTGATGCTGATCCTGCTTGCTGCTTTCGGCCTGAATGAGCTATTCCGCAATTTGCAAACAGGATCCACGAAGAAAAGTTGGCTTGTTTACATACTCGTGGTCATACTGGCTTTGGGATTGGTCAAGAATATTCTACCCAAGCGCGCAGGTCACAATTACCAGCAGGATGCAGTTGCTTGGGTAAAATCCCATAATACGGATAATTTGCCGGTTTTTTATGACAGCTCCAGAGTGCGCTATTACGCAGGTGAACCTTTCATCGGCACATGGATGGATGTCTGGCAGAAGGTCACCGAGGCAACCGAAGATGGCTCGATCCACGCATACGAATTTATTCTCATAAGCCAGGAAGACAATGAGGGGTGGAAGTCAGCTTACATGGCAGAAAAGTTGCCCGGCTACAGCGAAGTCCATCGTGCAAGCAACCGAAAGGGCAAGAAGTTCGTCGTTGTTTATCAGAAGAGTCCCTGACCGCAGAGTCGGCACACGCCGTCTCAGCCTATGAGGTGCACACCGCCTCTGTTAATCAAGAGTTTCGGATAACGCACGACATCTGCAAAAGACCAGTTCTCCAATCGTTGCAGGCAATCGAGCGGCTGCGAAAAATCCAACCGGTCAAGCACATCCACAGGGAAATCCCACCAGCGTACCGCCTCTAACCTTGTAATCCAATCGGCCGAAAATCGATAACGCACCACTCTGGCCGGAATGCCGGCAACGACTGCATAGGCTGGCACATCGGATGTCACCACTGAGCGTGCAGCAACAATCGCACCATTACCAATATTAACTCCGCCCATGATGCAGGCATCCCGACCTATCCAGCAATCATGGCCAATTGTGACGTCAGAACGCACGGAGGAGTTTACCTGCCGATACTTTTCGGTCAACGCAGAGCTGTAAAGCGAGGTACTGAGCCAATCCATCGGATGCTCATGCCGGTCAAGACCGATAATGACATTGTTGCCAACCGAGCAGAAGCGGCCAATGAAAGATACCGCATAAAGCTCGCATCCGCTCCTTAAATAGCTGTAAGCGCCTATTTCCAACTTGTCGCATTTGATCAGCGACGCACCACCGATGCTGACATACGACTCAAACTGCAACTCGCTGTCACGTCCCAATTGACGCATTCCGCCTGAGAGCTTGCAGCCATACCGACGCAAAAGCCGAGCACCACAGAAGTCGCGCCATGCGGCGGCCAGTCGCCTGATCATGCTATGTCAATCCCGTCAGCCGAAATGATAACTCGCCGGTTTGCCAGATCGTCCACTGATTGCAGTGTACTGCCGGCCCAATGCCGTTTCCACACCATGAAGTGAAAATAGGGATAAACGCGGTCCTCTGGGCTGGAGTTGCAGATCCTGCCCTTCTGCCAGTACCACTCGACCGGAAAGTCCCGGCCGCCATCTGTCCATGGAATCTTGCCATTCGGTGTCGTATAAGCCTCAATGAATTCAGCACGCCTTAACCATGGGTCACATCGGGCTGCCAACCAACGCACCCAGGACGGCGAATTTTTATGACGCAGAAATATCTTTGAAAATGCGCTTTCATCGAAAGCCAGATGTTCCGGCGATTCCAACTTGGACTGCCATTGCTTGACCCGCATGAAAGCCGCCCGCATTTCCTCGGTATTGCGAATCAGACAAAGATGACCGGAAATCCTGCGCGCGTGGGTGGAAAACAGATCAAATCGTGCCAGACGCTCAGCAGTAAAATAGGCTCTCAAATCACCATAGACCAAGTCCAGATCACCAAAACCCCAGAAATCATATCCTGCAAGTTCTTCGGCATGAATCAAACCAAGCGCAGGCTTGATATCGCAGAGTTTGTAGGGTTGAGCCGGATGAAAATCAATGTGCAAGGCCCCCGCCACACGTTGACAATAATCCTGATAACTAACGGTCACCACACGAACATTCGATGGACATTTCTCTGGTTGACCGCAATCGCTGTACAACAGCCAGTCAATATCGGGATTCGCACGGCAACTTTCGAGAAAACATGGCATCCAGAATGGCCAACGGCCAAAATATGGAATGACAATAGCAATGCCAGGATTTTTCATATGCTCAAAGTACATCATGCCTTGGCACTCGATAGGATTCGAATCATTTCAGGCCACTCCTCAGTGGCTTGTCAATCAACATACGATCCAGTTGAGGCTGCAATTTTCGACCCAGCCACTTCGCCCCATCAAGCGACAAATGATCATCATCGCGATATAACAACAAATCATCCTGTCGTCCGTAACAACGTTCATCATCACACATCAGCGCTTGAGGATCGAGCACGCCAACTTGCGGATGTCTTTTGAGCACATTATCAATCACATGACGAAATTCCAGATTTCTTTTTTCTATCATATCCAGACCCACAGCACAGTCAGGATGCGGTGCCGAACGTCTTACGAACTGATTAGGCGCCCATGTCAAACATAGTCTCGCATTGAAATCGAGTTCAGGAACCGAATACAGAAAAACCACTTTCTTGCCTTTTGCCTCAAGCGCACTTAATGTTTCATCCAAGCCATGTTCAATTGCGACAGCCCCAATATACGGACTCTGTTTCCCCTCCCTATCGAACCATACGACCTGATGTTCGTCACGGTTGCCAGTATTCCAGTCCCTTAGTTCTCGCCCGGATATGTAAGCAGCCCATCGCCCTGCGATAAAAACGGTGTGAACATCGGGATTTTCCAAAGCATATTCCATAGCAGCATCAATATGCTGCGGGCAACCGAGAAATTTTCCATCTTCGAACAAATCGCTGCCACGCACTCCCATGCATGCCGCACTAGCAATCTGCAACAAATTCAGATTCTGCTGCAGTAAAACGTCACGCAACGCCCAGAAGTAATAATTGGCATGACTATCCCCTATGATCATAGCGTTAGCAGGTCTTTCTACATCTGCCACCAAACATAGTCCGGTTAACCCGTGTTTTTTGAAAACGGCACTACACTCCGGCGTACTCTTCAACTCATTTGGCCACTCAAGTGCAACAGCTTCGTTCTGCAACTGTCCATCTTTAAACCTGAACAACAGGCCATCTCTGTTGAATATATTGGCTGCGGCTACTGCCAGCAAACTCGCAAACAGAAGCAAGAGAATTACAGCTTTTCGTCCTCCATGCCGTCTGATAGGCGTTTCAATAAACCGATAACTGAACCACGCAAACAGGAAGGTCAATGCAAGTATGGCACCAATGACAATTGAGTTCTCAGACTGCTCTGGATAGACGACACGTGCGAAAGACAGCAATGGCCAATGCCACAGATATAATGGAAAACTGATCAGTCCTATCCCCACCATGAGCGGCCTGGCAAGAAAGTAGCGATTAAGCAGAGTGCCTGGTCCCGCTGCGATCAGAAGCACTGCACCCACAAC
>JAEWTK010000158.1 GCA_023459535.1 Pseudomonadota bacterium | reverse complement strand
CTGCAGGATATCGGCTCGGCCGATGCCAGTGCCGAGATCTGGCGCGCCGGTACACGCATCCGCAATCTGCAGGTGGCAACCGGCACGGTCGATCTGGAAGCACTGTATCCGCTGATATTGAAGCCCTTGCTGGAAAAAACTGCGTTGAGCAATCTGGAGGTCGCCGGCACGGGCGATCTGAAACTGAGCATGCTCGACGATGAGATCAAGACTGCGCATCTTAATCTGCAGCAGGTGGACGTCGAAGACCGCAACAGCCATTTCGCGCTATACAAGCTGAACGCCGACCTGCCTTGGGATTACGATCAGGCCAGGCCGGTACATCTTGCTTATGAAGGCGGTCGACTGCTCAAGCTGCCGCTGGGGAAAACCGACATCAAGGCGATGCTCAACCGTTATTCGCTGACCGCGCAGGAGATCGACCTGCCGCTGCTGGATGGCGGTCTTAACCTGCGCGACATCTCGGCGGTCTGGGTGGACAAGGGTTGGCACTGGCATCTGCGGGCGGAAGTGGTGCCTATTAGCATGACCGAGTTCAGTCATGCGCTGTCATGGCCGGCCATGCAGGGCAAGGTCTCCGCCAGCATCCCGCTGGTGACTTACAGCCAAGGCGTGCTGATGACCGAGGGTGACCTGCGCTTCAAGCTGTTCGACGGCACCATCGACGTCAGCAAGCTCACCATGCGCACGCCGCTTGGCATTGCCCCGCGCCTCAATGCCGATATCCACATGCGCAACCTGGACCTTGGCACGTTGACGCGCACTTTCTCTTTCGGTGCCATCGAAGGCAAGTTGGACGGCGACGTCACCAACCTGCGGCTGGCGAACTGGAAGCCGGTCAATTTCGATGCGGCGCTTTACAGCAGTCCGGGCAAGTATCCGAAGAAGATCTCGCAACGCGCGGTGGAGAACATTTCCTCGCTGGGCGGTGCCAGCGCGGCGGCGGCTATCCAGCGCAGCTTTCTGCGCTTCTTCGACCAGTTCAACTACGCCAAGCTGGGTCTCAGCTGTAAATTGCGCGGCGATTACTGCGCCATGGACGGCATCGAGTCAACGGGAGATGCCTACGTCATCGTTAAAGGGAGTGGCGTCCCGTCCATCACGGTCTTGGGTTACAATCGCAACGTGAGCTGGGGTGAGTTGCTGGAGCGCCTGAAGCGCGTGACAGCAGGCAATAGCAAGCCGATTATCGAGTGAAACCGCGAACAGGAAAAACATCATGAAACAACATCTACCCGCAACACTACTGGCATTGTCCCTGGCCTCGATCCTGAGTGCCTGTGTCACCATCAACATCTACTTTCCGGCAGCCGCGGCAGAAAAGGCCGCGGACAGGCTGATCGACGAGGTCTGGCAAGTGAAGGAAAGAAACGGCACGCCAGAGCCTGCCGCCACTGAGTCAGAAACCAAATAAGGAACCATCATGAACAGATTATTCTTATCCGCAATTTTCGCGCTCAGCTTCTTTTTCATGCAACCGGCAGCCATGGCCGCCGACATTGAAATCAACACGCCAGCCATTTCCGCTATCAAAAACAGCATGCAAGCCCGCCACAACCAGCTGGCCCCGCATTACACCAGCGGCGCAGTCGGCCTGACCCGTGACGGCCTGATTGCCGTGCGCGATGCGAAGGCAGTTCCGCTCAAGGACCGTCAATCGGTCAATACGCTGGTCGCCGCCGAAAACAAGGACCGCAACGCGCTCTACAAGGAGATCGCCGTCGCCAACCAGAACCCGCAGTGGGAATCCGATATCCGCAACACCTTCGCGCAGCGCTGGGTAGAGAAGGCCAAGGCCGGGTGGTGGTATCAGACGGCTTCCGGCTGGGCTCAAAAATAATTCTTTAGCCACAGAGAGCACAGAGAGCACAGAGGGCACAGAGAAAACCCCGGAAAATAATTAATGCATGGCAGATGAAATCACAGACGCGATTATTGGGGCGGCGATAGAGGTTCATCGTGTGCTCGGGCCGGGGTTGCTGGAATCGGTCTATGAAACGGCCTTGTGTCACGAATTCAGCCTTAGAGGTATTCAGCATCAAAGGCAAATTGCAGTTGATGTTGTTTACAAAAACCTGAAAATCGAAGGTCAGCGTCTGGATTTGCTGGTGCAAGGTGAAGTGGTCGTCGAACTGAAATCGCTGAGCAGGCTGCCGGAGGTGGCCAAAGCGCAATTGTTGTCCTATTTGAGGGCAACAGGATTAAAAAGAGGCCTACTCATCAATTTCGGTGAGCTACGATTGGTAGATGGCATCAAACGAATTTCCTTGTAACTTTTGTTCAAGAACCATGAAATGTGGGGGACCATTTTCAAGGATGAATAACAAGAATCTGAAAGGGTTTTCTCTGTGTTCTCTGTGACCTCTGTGGCTAAAAATAAATGACCCCAACCCTCGTTTTCGACATTGAAACCATCCCCGACACCGACGGCCTCAAGAAACTGCTCGACCTGCCGCCGGAAACCAGCGCGGAAGACGTCGCCAACATCGCCTTCCACAAGCGCCGTCAGCAGAACGGCAGCGAGTTCCTGCCGCATCACCAGCACCGAGTCGTCGCCATCTCCTGCGCATTGCGTGAGGGCGACAGCTTCCGCGTCTGGACGCTGGGCGCACCGGACGCGCCCGAGCAGGAAATCATCCAGCGCTTCTTTGATGGTATCGAGAAATACACCCCCAATATCGTGTCCTGGAAC
>JAEWTK010000157.1 GCA_023459535.1 Pseudomonadota bacterium | reverse complement strand
GGTCATAGCAATCCAGCGGTAGCCAAGCTACTGGGAGATATCAAGGCTGACGTTGAAACCGGTAGCAGCTTGAGTCAGGCATTCAGAAAATACCCGCTCTACTTTGATGCGCTCTATTGCAATCTGGTGGGTGCCGGTGAGCAAGCGGGTATTCTTGATTCACTGCTGGACAGACTGGCCTCCTATAAAGAAAAGATTCTGGCCATCAAGGGAAAGATCAAGTCGGCGCTGTTTTACCCGGTTTCCATCATTGTCGTGGCTTTTGTCATTACGGCAGTCATCATGATTTTTGTGATTCCTGCTTTCAAGGAACTTTTCAGCAGCTTTGGTGCCGACCTTCCGACCCCGACTCTGGTCGTGATGGCAATGTCTGACTTCTTTGTTTCCTATTGGTGGGCAATCTTTGGCACCATCGGTGGCGCCTTATGGTTCTTTTTTTATACTTGGAAGCGCTCGGAAAAGATGCAGGCCGTTATGGACAGGTTGCTACTCAAGCTGCCTGTTTTCGGCAATCTGATTAGAATTGCTACCATCACCCGCTTCGCCAGAACCCTGTCTACAATGTTCGCCGCCGGCGTTCCTCTGGTCGAAGCCTTGGATTCGGTAGCCGGCGCATCCGGCAACCGGGTGTATTACGATGCCACCAAGAAAATCCAGAGCGAAATCAGCACCGGCACCAGTTTGACGGTTGCCATGCAGAACGCGGAAGTATTCCCCAACATGGTGCTACAAATGACGGCCATTGGCGAAGAGTCCGGTGCGCTGGACTCCATGCTTTCGAAAGTCGCCGATTTTTATGAGGCTGAGGTTGACGACGCTGTCGACGCTCTTTCCAGTCTAATGGAACCAATGATCATGGTAGTGCTGGGTGTCCTCATCGGCGGCCTTGTCATTGCTATGTACCTGCCCATCTTCAAGATGGGTCAAGTTGCAGGCTAAGCATAACTTCTATTTCCGGGCTTTGGCTACGTTCAGCGCCTTTTCAATCTCGGCAGCCGGATATGCGCCCAGCATGCGTTTACCATCTGCAAAAATCAAGGTCGGCGTGCTGGTCACGCCGAGGTTTTTACCCAACTCAGCCAAGCTCTCGATCGGAGTCTCGCAATTCGTGCTGCCCTTTACCAGCTTATTGTTCAAGACCCAATCCATCCATGATTTGGAGCGGTCAGCAGAGCACCAGATAGCCTTGGACTTGTTGGCGGCATCCGGGTGCAGCTTGTCCAAAGGAAAAAGGAAGGTGTAAACCGTGATATCGGTGATACCGGCCAGTTCCTTCTGTTCAAGCCGTTTGCAGAATGGGCAGTCCGGATCGGAGAACACGACAAGTTTGCGACTGCCATTTCCCCTGACGACCTTGATTGCCTTGTCCAGCGGCAGCTTGGAGAAGTCGACTCTGTTCAACTCCTCCATACGCTCACCGGTCACATTGCGTTTGGTTTTCGCGTCGATCAGACGCCCTTCTGCAATCAGGAACGTAAATTTCTCATCGGTATACACAATCTGTCCGCCGATGAACACTTCGTACAAACCACCATACTGTGTCTTCTTGATGCTATCCACCTGAATGTCCGGATAAGCCGACTCGATCGCCTTTTTAAGAGCCGCATCGTCCGCGTAAGCGCAACTGATCAGAAAAGTACCGACTAACAGGCCCAACAAACTTTTTAACATTTTGATATCCCAGTTTTAATGATGTTTAACGTATAGCCTGATTCATCAGGTATTTCTTCACTTTTGCCTGACGGTCAGTCAGACCCAAGCCCCAATTCCTTAATTTCCTCACGACCGTACCGGAATGCGAGAACAAACCGGAAAGCCCTTTAGTAACACACTGCATTTCCAGCAAATCGAGCTTGCGCGCCCGTTCGTAGCGACGCAACAGCATCAGGTCACCGCAAGACTGGTGTTGACCGCGTGCGTGCAGAGTCTCAGCCAGAACTTTGACATCCCGGAAACCGAGGTTCACTCCTTGTCCGGCAAGCGGATGTACCGTATGTGCGGCATCCCCCACCAGTGCCAGCATCGGCTTGACCAACGTTGCAGCCGTCTGCTGCCTCAAGGGGAATGCGCGCGCACCGGTCAACAACTTCAGCGCTCCCAGCTTCATGTCCCCTTGTCGACTTACCTTCTCAGACAACGCCTTAGCCTGAAGTTCTAGCATGTCCCTTGCAAATTTTTCATGGGCAGACCAGACCATGGACATACGGTTGCCAGGCAAAGGCAGCCAGGCCAGTATGCCATCATCGCCAAACCACTGATAGGCCACGTTATGATGCGGCAATTCTGTCTCGAAATTGGCGACCACGCCCATTTGATGGTAGTCATATGTGCTGATGGCAATACCGGCCTGATTACGTAGCCAGGAACTCGCACCATCTGCCGCAACCAGCAAGCGGGCTTTCAGCCGGCGTTGATCTGCGAGATATATTTCAGCATGATTTTCATAAAACACTGATGACTGCGGTGCAATTCCAGTCAGCAGACTGACATCGGACTTGCTCAGCGCCGCCAGCAATGCC
>JAEWTK010000156.1 GCA_023459535.1 Pseudomonadota bacterium | reverse complement strand
TGGCTGGCCTTCTCTACCGGACTTTTCCGCAATCAGGCTTTCGCCAAGGCCTGATCCAGATCCTCCAGAATATCGTCAATATGCTCGATACCAATGGAAAGCCGCACCATATCCTCGGAAACCCCGGCCTTCTTCAGTTCATCCGGTGTCAGCTGACGGTGCGTGGTCGAAGCCGGATGGCAGGCCAGCGACTTGGCATCGCCGATATTGACCAGCCGCGTCACCAACTGCAATGCATCCTGGAAGCGCGCACCACCGGCACTGCCGCCCTTGACGCCGAAAGTCAGGATGCCGGAGGCCTTGCCGCCCATGTACTTGTCCACCAGCTTCTTGTCCGGATGATCGTCCAGCCCGGCATAGTTGACCCAGTTCACCTTGGCGTGTCCCTTGAGGAACTGCGCGACGCGCAAGGTGTTGTCGCAGATGCGCTCCATGCGCAAAGCCAGCGTTTCGATACCCTGCAGGATCAGGAAGGAATTGAACGGCGAGATCGCCCCACCGGTGTTGCGCAGCGGCACCACGCGGGCGCGACCAATGTAGGCCGCCGGCCCCAGCGCTTCGGTATAGACCACGCCGTGGTAGGACACATCCGGCTCGTTGAGACGACGGAAACGCGTCTTGTATTCCGCCCAGGGGAACTTGCCGGAATCGACGATGGCGCCACCGATGCTGTTACCGTGACCGCCCAGATATTTGGTCAGCGCATGAACGACGATATCGGCACCATGCTCGAACGGGCGGCACAGGTAAGGTGAAGGCACCGTGTTGTCGACGATTAGCGGCACGCCGTGCCGGTGTGCGACCTCCGCCAACTTTTCGAAATCCGTGATGTTGCCTAGCGGGTTGCCCACCGACTCGCAGAAGACCGCCTTGGTCTTGTCGTCGATCAGCTTTTCGAATGCCTGCGGGTCGCGATAATCGGCAAAGCGCACGTCGATGCCGTATTGCGGCAGGGTGTGGGCGAACAGATTATAAGTGCCGCCATACAGCGTCGAAGCCGACACGATGTTGTCTCCGGCTTCGGCGATGGTCATGATGGCGTAGGTGATGGCCGCCATGCCGGAAGCGAGGCCCAGCGCCGCGATACCGCCCTCCAGTTCAGCCACGCGCTTTTCCAGCACATCCGTCGTCGGGTTCATGATGCGCGTATAGATGTTGCCCTGCACCTTGAGGTCGAACAGATCGGCTCCGTGCTGGGTATCGTCAAACGCATAGGATGTCGTCTGGTAAATCGGTACGGCAACGGCCTTGGTCGTCGGGTCCGGCGAATACCCCCCGTGAACGGCTATCGTATCCAGCTTCATAACTTTCCTCCGGAATGGGCGCGCCGTGTTGCGCGCCCGATGTTGTGTTGGAACGGTCGATTCTAAAGACTTCGGCCGGCTTAGGCAAAACAGCCGCCGCTTGTCCGTGCGGAAAAAATAGTACAATCGCTTGCAATTGCAGCCCCGTCTGCAAATAACCGCAGCCCCCCGTAAAACATGAACAGAGAACCAAGATGAGCGAACACCTCGAAATTCTGGATCAGGCAAAAAGCACCATCGTCGATCTGGCCATCCAGTTCGGCCCCAAGATGATCGTCGCCATCATCATCATTATCGTCGGCGTCTACGTCGGTCGCTGGATAGGCAACGTCAGCGACAAGGCCCTTGACAAGCTCAAGCTCGAACCGCCGGTGCAGGAACTGCTGGTTCGTATCATCCGCATCATCGTGCTGGGCCTGTTCACCATCATGGCATTGCAGAATCTCGGCATCCAGCTGCTACCCCTGATCGCCGGTCTCGGTCTTGCCGGCGCCGGTGTCGCGCTGGCCATGCAGGGTGTGCTGGGTAATATCATGGCCGGCCTCACCATCATCTTCACCAAACCGTTCCGCGTCGGCGAATACATCTCCATCGGCGAGGAAGAAGGCCAGGTCGAAAACATCAGTCTGTTCTCCACCGTGCTCGGGCACTATGACCTGTCACAGGTGGTCATCCCCAACCGCAAGATCGTCGGCGAGATCCTGCACAACTTCGGCGAAATCCGTCAGCTCGACATCCACGTCAACGTCGCCTACGACACCGATCTCGACAAGGCGCTCGCTGCGATCAACGAGATACTGCAAAACAACCCTCGCGTACTGAAAGCGCCGGAACCCATCGTCATCGCCAACAGACTGGTGGGTTCCGTCATCGAAATCTCGGTCAAACCCTGGATCAAGGTGCCCGACTACATCTATGCTAAGGGCGAAGTCACCAAAGCCATCGTCGAATCATTCCGCCTGCGCGGCATCGTGATCCCGTTCTCGCAGCACGAAGTACGGATACTGGGCGACAAACCCGAATAAGTAGAGTGACTGTTCAAAAAAAACGGCACCCATAGGTGCCGTTTTTTGTTTCAGGACTTGAGTTTCAAGACTTGATTAGCTGCCGATCTCGTACTTCACTTCTTCCGGTTCGCCCAGCTTGCCGGTCACGGCATCGACTTCGACTTCCAGCACGCGGCCGTCCTTGATCACGATGTCGAACTCATAAGCAACGCCGTCCGACTCGATTTCGTACTCGATCTTGCTGACAGCGCCAGGATACTTCGCCAGTGCGGTCTTCATTGCAGCATCGAGAGATACTTTCGCCTTGGAAGTGAATGCGGGGTCATTACCTGCCACTTCACCTTCGCTTTCGGTCACCTTGCCGGTCATGGCATCGCACTCAACTTCCCACTGCTTGCCATCATTGCCGTCGATATCCAGCTCATACTGCATCTTGCCGTCTTCCAGCTCGCCGCGCACAGATGTGACCTTACCCGGGTGCATTTCCTGGGCTGCCTTGTAGCAGGCACCCAAGTCATCGTATTTGGCCGCATGCGCAACCGGGATTGCAGCCAACGAGAACAAAGCTACCAACAACATATTCTTCTTCATGATTTTGATCTCCATAACAACATAAAAATTACTTCTGCACAACCGACTCTATTCCTTGGCGACAGCGCTGCATTGATTTAGGTCAATGAATCGGCGCTATTTGAATGCCATGTGCCGACCGCCAGTTCAATGCCGAATTAGAACCAGTCTTTGCGCACGCGCCTGACCTCACCGGTTTTGGCGTCGATATCGACTTCCCATTCCACGCCGGCCGCATCGATGATCTCGAATTCATAATCCCAGCCGGAGGTCCACTCGCGGTCGTCCAGATCGGCATCGATGATAGTGCCCGGCTTGGCTGCCAGCGCCTTGCTGCTGGCTTCTTCCAGACTGATGAGTCCGGCTGCCTTGGCGATCAACTCCATCTCAGCCCGATCGTCATCCGCAAATGCGGGGGCCGCCGCGAATGCGGTCATGCCGAGCGCCAATACCAAACTGGAAACCTTGTGTTGAATTTTCATGATGTCTACTCCTTGATGAATGTGATGACAGTAGACATTCTGCACATGCAAACTTAATTCAGCCTGAATAGCATCCAGCATGCGGATAATATTTTTAACGCAAGAAAAAGGGCTAGCGAAAACGCTAACCCTTTTCATGTTTGGTGGGCTGTGCGGGGATCGAACCCACGACAAACGGATTAAAAGTCCGCTGCTCTACCAGCTGAGCTAACAGCCCATGTAGCCTTGTGGAACAAGACTACGGAAAGGGCGTGATTATCCTGAAAACCACGCGCTACGTCAATGCAAAATCAGCGCATGCCGGGAAATCTGCCCTGCATGGCGCGCATCATCTTGCTCATGCCGCCCTTGGAGAACATCTTCATCATTTTCTGGGCTTCTTCAAACTGCTTCAGCATGCGGTTGACTTCCTGCACCTGCACGCCGGCACCATCGGCGATACGGCGTTTGCGCGTCGCCTTGATGACTTCCGGCTTACGACGTTCCAGCGGCGTCATGGAATTGATGATGCCTTCGATACGGCGAATCGCCTTGTCGCCGGCATCACTGTTGATCTGACCGGCCATGCCGGCGATATTGGCCGGCAACTTATCCATCAGCGCACCCATGCCGCCCATGTTGCGCATCTGCTGCATCTGCATCTTGAAGTCATCCAGATCGAAACCCTTGCCGGACTTGACCTTGTCTGCCAGTTTTTTGGCTTCATCCAGATCGACTTTCTTCTGCGCATCTTCGATCAACGAGAGCACGTCGCCCATGCCAAGCACACGTGAGGCCATGCGCTCAGGGTGGAACGCTTCCAGTCCATCGACCTTTTCGCTGACGCCGATGAACTTGATCGGCTTGCCGGTGACGTGGCGCACGGAGAGTGCCGCGCCACCTCGCGCATCGCCGTCCAGCTTGGTCAGCACTACGCCGGTCAGCGGCAGGGTTTCGCCGAAGGCACGGGCGGTATTGACCGCATCCTGACCCTGCATGGCATCGACCACGAACAGCGTCTCGACCGGGTTGAGCAGGCCATGGAGTTCGCGAATCTCGTTCATCATCGCTTCGTCGATACCCAAGCGACCGGCGGTATCGAAGATCACGACATCGTAGAAATGACGCTTGGCGTAATCCAGCGTGGCGGCGGCGATATCCATAGGCTTCTGGCCGGCGTTGGAATCAAAGCAATCCACATCCAGGCTTTGTGCCAGGG
>JAEWTK010000155.1 GCA_023459535.1 Pseudomonadota bacterium | reverse complement strand
GCCAATGCCACATGGCCGAAAAACTCCAGACATACCGTGCGCACATGCTTGGGCATGCGATGCAGGATGAAGGTCGCGGATGTGATCAGGCCGTCGCAACCTTCCTTCTGAATACCGGGCAGGCCGGACAGGAACTTGTCGGTCACGTCCTTGCCGAGGCCGACCTTGCGGAAACTCGGGCCGGGAATCTCGAGAATCTCCGGTTCGGATTGCAGGGTCTTGCCGTCGATATCGTAGCGGCTGACCTTGAATCGAGCGACCGGGATATCGTGAATCTTGCCCAGATTGTGGTCCAGACGCTCGACTTCCAACCAGGTAGCATCCGGCGTCACCATGCGCCATGAAGCGAGATTGTCCAGCGCCGTGCCCCACAACACGGCCTTCTTGCCGCCCGCATTCATGGCGACATTGCCGCCGATACAGGAGGCATCGGCCGAAGTGGGGTCGCAGGCGAATTCCAGACCGGCATCCGATGCAGCCTCCATCGCGCGACGCGTGACCACGCCAGCACCACAACGGATGGTCGCCACCTGACGGCCGACGCCGGGCAAGGTCACCATTTCGACGCGACCCAGCGTATCCAGTTTCTCGGTATTGACCACGGCCGACATCCTGGTCAGCGGCACGGCGCCGCCGGTATAACCGGTACCACCTCCGCGCGGGATGATGGTGAGGCCAAGCTCGATCAGCGCCTTGACGATGGGCGCAACCTCTTCTTCGGTGTCCGGATTGACGACGACAAAGGGATATTCCACGCGCCAGTCGGTGGCATCAGTCACATGCGAAACACGGGCCAGGCCATCGAACTGGATATTGTCCTTGCGGGTGATTCTGCCCAGCCGGGCCATGGTCTTCTTGCGCAGATTCTCGGTCTGGCGGAAGTCGTTCTCAAAATCGGCCACTGCCTTGCGTGCTGCAATCACCAGTTTCAGCACCTTGGCGTTACCGTTACTGCGCTCATCAATCGCCTTGATGCGATGATGCAAGGCATCAATCAGTGCCTTGCGGCGCTTCTTGTTGGCCAGCAGGTCATCCTGCAGATAGGGATTGCGCGATACCACCCAGAGATCCCCCAGCACCTCGAACAGCATGCGTGCAGAACGCCCGGTCTTGCGTTCGTCGCGCAGTTCATTCAGGACATCCCAGATTTCTTCGCCAAGGAATCGAATGACGATTTCGCGGTCAGAATACGAGGTGTAGTTGTAGGGAATTTCGCGTAAGCGGGAGGTCATATGCAGGGTATGGTGAATTAAAGCCGAATTATATCATGCGAAAACTCAAGCAATGAGCGGTCGGCAGTAGGGTTATTACGGCAGCAAACGGATGAATATGATGGCAAATCCGGGTGACAAGTTCGATGAAAACCACCACAATTCCACAACCTTGAAGAAAGCATGAACTCAATCAGACCATGACATCGATTTTCAGACATATCCGCCGCTATCTGATCCTGGCAGTGCTTATCGCATTGCTCGGCTTCTGGCTGCTTTCGATCAACAGCAAGGATCAGGCGCCGGAAATGACATTCACAACGATTGCCGGGCAACAGATCAAGCTGTCCGAATTGCAGGGCAAGGTCGTGCTAGTCAATTTCTGGGCAACGGATTGCCCCGGCTGTATCAAGGAGATGCCGGACCTGATCAAAACCTACAACGATTACAAGGACAATGGCTTTGAGCTGATCGCCGTCGCCATGTCCTACGATCCGCCCAACCATGTGCTGAACTACACCGAGAAGAACGCGTTGCCTTTTCCGGTCGTGCATGACAGCTACGGCGAGATCGCCGCCAGCTTCAACGACGTCCGCGTGACGCCGACGGCCTTCATCCTGGACAAAGAGGGCAAGGTGATTCGCCGCATCATCGGCGAACTGGATTTCGCCGCCTTCCACACCCTGCTCAACAACCAACTGGCCATTGGCTCCTGATCGCAGGAACCCCGGGAACCCGCACATGCTCTGGATCAAGTCGCTGCACATCATCTTCGTCGTCTCCTGGTTCGCCGGGCTGTTCTATCTGCCGCGTCTGTTCGTCAACCACGCCATGGTCGCGGAGCGCGCCACTCAGGAGCAGCTGAAGCTCATGGAGCGCAAACTTTATCGTTTCATGACACCCCTGGGCGTGCTTGCCCTCGTCTTCGGCTTCTGGCTCTGGTTCGGCTATGGCTTCAGCGGCGGTTGGCTACACCTGAAAACGGCGCTGGTGCTGGTACTGGTCATCTACCACCTCTACTGCGGCTGGCTGGTGCGGCAGTTCGCCGCTGACCGCAATCGCTACAGCCACGTGTTCTACCGCTGGTTCAATGAGATTCCGGTGCTCGTTCTGTTTGCCATCGTACTGCTTGCAGTACTGAAACCCTTCTAGAGATTCGAGTGATGAACCATACCCATCAACTGATCGACCAGCTGAAACGCTCCGGAAAAACGTCCATCGAGCAGCTCGACCATATACTCGAGACTCTCGGCCAGATGCCTGATGCAGAACTGCAACAAACCGAGCAACAAGTCATTCTGCAATACCTGACGCAGCTGGCCAAATCCTGGCAAATCCACCAACCTGAAGCCTTTGCCCGGCAACTGCTGTTCATGGTGACGGATGCGAAACGGAAACAGCTTGTCCAGCCAGAAAGTCAGGCACTCCAGCATGCCCGGATTGCAGCAAGAGCATTGATTGCTGCGCAGCGCAAAAACCGCTTCAGCCGCAACCGCCATGTTTATGCCATGGCGGCCAGTTTCTTTCTGTTATTCGGTGTCAGCAGCATGATGCTCAGCAATACACTAATTCCGGAAACAACCAGCGAATTACAGATAGCCAGTTCCGAAAGCGCCGACACGCTCCAGATCAGCGAGCCGATATACAATCCCAAACGACTTTCTGAAATGATCTCCAGCCGGGAGAGGATGCGACAGGGT
>JAEWTK010000154.1 GCA_023459535.1 Pseudomonadota bacterium | reverse complement strand
AGACAAATCATAATGTCTAAAACAGAACGGAGTAAGTCAGATGAAGGGTATCAGATACACGGACGAGTTTAAGTCCGAAGCGATTAAGCAAATCACAAACCACTGATCCTGAAAAACAGCAAAGGCTGCAAAATATCATCATTGAAGCGGAACAAGCTATTGCAAACACACAAGCAGACTACGATAAATGGAAAGAAGGTGGAGAGTACCGTGTAGCCAGTAACATCATTATTGCAGCAATTAGTGGCGGCTCATCAGGTGCCGTCAGTACAATCACCAAGGAGTCGCTGGCGTGGGCAGCAAATATAATGCGGCAAAATATGATTGAAGATTCAATGAAGTTTCCGGGGATTTGTGTGAATGAAAATGACTGTATTAGTAACATGTCAGGAAAAAGCGAGGGGGTTAATGGCGATGGTAAAAAAGTTGGCGGTGGACGGATTGTGCTAGATAAATGGTGTGATGAAGGTCGATGCGAGAGAGATGAAAACACCAAGAGCGGCTGGAAAGAAAATGAAGATCACACAGTGATTTTTAATGCAGGCAAGGATGAGAATGGCAACTCATTAACAATTAGCCAATTTATAGAACAACATCCAGAAATGATCAGTCCACTGGGCGGACATCAAGGTGGACAAGGGCTAATTGGAACAAAAACATTCTATTTTGAATATGCGCCGCATTCATTTTTAGACAAATTGGTGGAATCGTTTGCAGGTACTCACGATACCTTCAACAGTTTCATTTGGTACGACGACTTGGGTAATGGTAAAGACTTAAAAGGGCTTGCGAAAATTTTAGGTGACGTAACAAATGCAACCAATGTTCCATTAGCAACGCCATTTGCTTTAAGTGTGCTGTTGCCCCCAGAGGTTTGGAGTGCAGCTTTAGCTACTATTAGAGTAGTAAAACCATGAAGCGCGTAATAATAGTTTCCTTTTTTGCCTCGGCAATCATCTTGCTTAATGGATGTCGTGTTTTTGTTGAACCTTTTGTTTGCGTGTCGGGCGTTTGCCCCTCCAATGAGAGCAGAATGGCTGCTATACCTTGGACTCCTGTCACACTTGATAAAAATGGCTGCCAAAGCCTTGATGGAAACTATATGGAAACAGGATGGTTCGGAAATAATAAGCAAAGTGAAGAAACTTTATTTAGGCAATTCGATTTCAGGTTACACAAAGACAACAAAAATCCAAATGAAGCCGAAATACAAGAAATCTATCAAACCTACTTAGAGATCCCCTATGACCGCATAGAGACTGGAATGAGTTACGACCGTGAGACAAAGACCTTTTCAAAAAAATATCGGCGTGATGAATCCGTTTTTTATAAAAACGCAGTTACATCTATTAAACGACAGGGCGAATCGCTCGAAGTGATTTTAATGGATCCAACGGGCACACATTATAGAAAAAGCGCCTTAAATCTGAATCATCCTCAAATCGGTTGTGTTGATGGAGCACTAATCATTAGAACTATGAACGCTTTTGGAGGTAATGAAGGCTCTTATGGGTCCGTTACTGCTAGAGAAAAGATATACCGTAAGCTGGCAAATGGACACTTACAAATTTCTGTTAGAGACCGAGAATGGCTTTTTACCCCTTCGTCTGGTTTGATTGGCATGAATGCCCAGGGGCACCCATCTGGCAACGAACCTAGAAAAAAAGAACACTTTTTGACCTTTCCTGTCAAGAAACAAGAACAATAACAATAGGGGACAGACTGAGCTAACCCGCATTTCACGGACACTTTTAATAACATCCAAACCATGATGACTCATGGCCATCACTTAAATCTTCAACGTCACTATTCAAACTTTACGTCGCGCTACGGCGACACCCGGCACCTGCTTGATCAATGCCAGCAACCGGCTGAGCTGGTCCAGATTGGTGATTTCAACCGAGAACTGCATTCTGGCCTGCTGGTTGCGGCTGACGGTGTTGACCTGGGTCACGTTAATTCTTTCACGTGCAAACAGGTCGCTGATATCGCGTAGCAGGGCCTGACGGTCGTAAGCTTCGATTTCAATATCGACATCGGTCCGGCTGGTGGTGCTGCTTCCCCATTGTGCATGCAGCAAGCGATCTTGCCTTGCAGCATCAAGCCGTGCGATGAATGCGCAACTGCGGCGATGGACGGTAACACCGCGATCGCGCGTGACATAACCGACGATGGCTTCCGGCGGGGCAGGTTTGCAGCATTTGGCCAGATTGGTCAGCACGTTTCCGACGCCTTCGATGATGATGCCGGGCGATGATTTTGCCGTGCCGGCGGGTGGGCTGAAGAGGGGCTGTTTGCTGTCATCTTCCAGCTCAGGCGCATGTTCTTCACGCAAAGCCAGCTCAATCTGGTGTTCTGTCACCTCATTGCGGCCGGTCGCGGCGAGAAATTCCTCCAGTTTGTTATAGTGGAATTTCTGCGCGATTTTTTCCTGGTTGACGATGCCGGCCGCCAAGCCAAGCCGGTGCATTTCCCGGTCGAGCTTGTTGCGACCCAGTGCGACGTCTTCCTCGAAATGCTCGAGCTTGAACCAGTTCCTCACCTTGGCCCGTGCACGCGGGCTGTGCAGATAACCGAGCGATGGGGTGAGCCAATCTCGGCTGGGCGCGCCCTGTTTGGCGGTAAGGATCTCCACGCGCTGGCCGTTTTGCAGTTTGTAATTGAGCGGCACGATGTTGCCATCGACCTTGGCGCCACGCGTGCGGTGCCCGAGATCGGTATGCAGGGTGTAGGCAAAATCCACCGGGGTTGCGCCTTGCGGCAAATCGACCACCTTGCCTTGCGGCGTCAGCACATAAACCTTGTCCTGTATCAGCGCATTGCTGAACTGTTCCAGCAGGTTGCCGTTATCCGAAACTTCGTCCTTCCAGGCCAGAATCTGCCGTAGCCAGGCGATCTTCTCGTCAAATTTCGCGTCGGATTTGCCACCCTCCTTGTAGCGCCAGTGCGCAGCCACGCCAAGTTCAGAATCATGATGCATCTCATGGGTGCGGATCTGTACCTCAAGCGCCAAGCCCTGAGGGCCAATAACCGCCGTATGCAAGGATCGATAATTGTTGCTCTTGGGGCGGGCGATGTAATCATCGAACTCCCCGGGGATGGGCTGCCACAGGCTGTGTATCAGGCCCAGCGCTGTATAGCAATCCTTGATGTCATCCACATGGATGCGGACGGCACGTACGTCGTAGAGCTCATCGAACTGCAGATGCTTGCGCCGCATTTTGTTGATAATGCTGTAGATGTGCTTGGGCCGGCCGCTGACCTCGGCTTTGACGCCTGCCTGCTGCAGTTCCTGCTGCAGCTGCCGGATGACATCGGCGATGTACTGCTCGCGGTCTACACGCTTTGCATCGAGCAGGCGTGCCACGTCCTTGTAAAGTTGCGGCTCAAGAAACCGCAGCGACAGGTCCTCCAGCTCCCACTTCAATTGCCAGACGCCGAGACGGTTGGCCAGAGGCGCAAAAATACCCTGCGTCTCTCGCGCGATCTGCTGCTGCATCTCCACTGGCGCGGCCGACAGATTGCGCATGGTCTGTGTACGCTCAGCAAGTTTGATCAATACCACGCGGATATCTTCCGCCATGGCCAGCAGCATTTTTCGCAGGCGTTCGATCTGCTGACCGTCATCCGGGCTTTTACGGTCTGGATGATGCAAACCGGCCATCTCGCTGAATTCACGTATTTGCTCCATACGCGAAAGCCCTTCCACCAGACCGGCGATTGACACACCGAACCGGGTTTCCAGTACCTGCTGCCAATCGTCAAGATAGGCGGGTGCCGCATGCAGCAATGTCGCTGCAATGGTTTCGTGATCCATATGCATGGCGAGCAGAATCGATGCAGCATCCAGCGCATGGTCGATCAATGGCATGCCGGTCAGTTCAACGTGACCGATATAGAGCTTTCGGGAAAATTCAAACGCCTGATGCAGCGTTTCAATCTGTTCCGGCGTGTAGCGTCCGGCAAGCGCATCGAACCATGAAGAAGTCTGGTTGATGGCCTGGGATTTCAAGGTGGGGGCGCTGTGTTCAATGGAAACCATGCAACATTATTGCACCATTGCGTCAGGCCTTGAACACGAACTGTTGTTTAAAAAAACACCTCAAAACGGAGCATTGGTGTTTTTTTTGTTGCCTCAAGACATTAACGGTTCATAAATCACAAACATCATTGTCAGCAGGGATGTTATCAAAGCACGTTTAAAGCGCTTGAGTCCGCTCTTCAGTTCCGTCTGGTTAAGATTTGCAAACCCGAGCCGCACTGCCTGAACATCGCTGTTGTCCGGGCTGTACTCGCTGCCTTGAGAGAACTTCACTTTCTCCTCCTGTGCATGCCGGGCCAGGGCTTCCATATCCACCGGCTGACGGAAACGCAGCCAGTATGCCAGACCACCCTTGGGCGGGTCGAAATCGACTTGCTGGCCCAGCTCCTGGCGTAACAGTTCCTGCATGAGTTGTCGTCTTTCAGCAAAGACCCTGCCAAGCTTGCGCCGCTGCCTCTGAATTTCACCTGAGGCAATCAGTTCTGCAACGGCATATTCGAATAGCTGCTTGTTCTGGCAATCGATCAGTTTTTTCTCCGCCTTGCATTGGGCTATCAGGTCGCGTCCGCCAATCAGGTAGGATATTTGCAGTGCCGGTGAAAGCACGTTGCTCAGTGAGCCTAGATAGATTGTCCGCTCGGAGTTATCCAGACTGGCGATGGGGAAGGGCAGTGTTTCATCGAAATATGACTCGTGTTCGCGATCATCCTCGATGATATAAAAATCATGCAATTCCGCCAGCCGGTACAATTCATTCCTGCGCTCCTGCGTCATCGTCGCCGTCGTCGGGAACTGATGCTGCGGCGTCACGTAAACAGCGCGGATTTTCTTCTCCCGGGCGAGACTGGCGATCTGTTCAACATCCATGCCATGCCGGTCGATATCCACATACTTCAGATGCGCTCCGCAAGACTCGAATGCCTGTCGCGACAAAGGATTGGAAAGACGCTCGAACACCACACAGTCATCCTGTCTGACCAGCACGCGAGCCAGAATAAAAATCGCCATCTGGCTACTCGACAGCACACAAACCTGGTCAGCATCAATCCGGAAATTCTTTTCCATATTGACCATGGCTGCGATGGCACTGCGTAATGCCTGATATCCCTGCGGGTTATTAAGCTGATGATTGGAGCGAGTGGCGACCAGCAATGCCTTGCGGAAAGCTCTTGCAAAGGTCTCCAGCGGAGTCAAACGGTTATCGGCAGTGGCTTCGGTAAAATCAACCCATGACGCCTGTTTGAAATGCTCAATTTCAGCATCCATCAATGGCGGCAGAGCAACCGACTCTTGTTCATGCTCTACCAGACGCGATGGCGCGTTAAAGCCGGGTATGCTGCCCAAGTTGTGTGCAACAAAAGTGCCTCTTCTTTTCTCCGTAGCCAGCCAGCCCTGCGAGATCAGCTCATCGTAAGCCAGAACCGCAGTTTTTCTATTGATGTTAAGCGTCCTGGCCAATTCACGAGTGCCCGGCATGACGGAAGAGGGCGGCAGCCTGCCGGTTTGAATCTCATCAATAATCTTTTGTGCAATCTGTAAATAAATTGCCTGATCCGCGTCTTTCTGTAATTCCAGTTTTAGATTCCATGGTCGTAACATTGTCATCTAATCCTAATCCTGAATATGAACTTTTAAGTACTCGGGAACATGTCCATCAGCACCGCTGATTTGAACGGCCTGCCTGACCTAATATAGCCAGACGCTAAATCATTGCATTCAAGCCTGTAACTACACGGTTAATTTAACTGACTATATTTATAGCATGAAAGTTCTGGCCCATGCTTTTGAATAGAAACTGGGCCATCTGGCCCATCAAAGTTTATAAATCTGGATGATTATTCTTCGTTAACATTTAGTTACAGTTTGTGACCTGATGTTAACAAGTCCGGTTCATCAGAAGTAGGTTGTCAAAGTTTCTAGGCAATCCTGCTATAAGCAATCAAACCAAATTTATTGGAGATTCGAAAATGGAGATGAGCAAACTCAAGCTGGCTCTCGGTCTGGCTCTCGGTGCATCAATGGCTATGCCTATGGTTGCATCCGCTGCCCCTGACCAGGAAGCTGCAATGAAGGACAAGAACAACTGGGTGCACCCACGTGGTCAGCACAACAACCAAGGTTACAGCCAGTTGAATCAAATCAACAAGGGTAACGTCAAGAACCTGAAGGCTGCCTGGCAGTTCGCGACCGGTGTTAACCGCGGTCACGAAGGTTCGCCAGTGGTCATCGGCAACATGATGTATGTTCACACTGCATTCCCGAACAACGTCTACGCCCTCGACCTCAACGACAACCAGAAGATCGTCTGGTCCTACTTCCCGAAACAAGACCCATCCGTGCAAGCCGTTCTGTGCTGCGACAACGTGAGCCGTGGTCTGGGCTTCGGTGACGGCAAGATCTTCCTGCAACAGAACGACGGCATGCTGGTCGCTCTGGATGCGAAGACCGGTGCCAAGGTCTGGGATGTTTCCAACACTGATCCTAAGGTTGGCGCTACCAACACCAATGCTCCTCACGTCATCAAGGACAAGGTCATCACCGGTTGTTCAGGTGCTGAATTCGGTGTTCGCTGCTTCCTGGCCGCTTACAACATCAAAGACGGTTCCCTGGCATGGAAGGCCTACTCCACTGGTCCTGACAGCGAAGTGCTGATCGGTGAAGGCTTCAACTCAGCCAACCCACATTACTCCGCTCTGTCTACATTCCAAGACGTGAACGGCGGTAACAAGGAAGGCGGCTCCTTCAAGGCCCTGTCCAAGGACCAACTGAAGTACCCAGTGGCCGACCTCGGTGTCAAGACCTGGCTCAAGCCACAAGCGGTCAAGGATGGCTGGCAACATGGTGGCGGTTCCACATGGGGCTGGTGGCCGTATGACCACAAGACCAACACCGTATTCTACGGTACTGGTAACCCATCCGTGTGGAACCCGGACGTACGTCCAGGCGACAACAAGTGGTCCATGACCATCTTCGCACGTGACGTTGACACTGGTATGGCGAAGTGGGGCTATCAAATGACGCCACACGACGAGTGGGACTATGACGGCATCAACGAAGTCATCCTGTTCGACAAGGGTGGCAAGACCTATGCATGGCACCATGACCGCAACGGTTTCGCTTACACCTTCGAAGCCAACACCGGT
>JAEWTK010000153.1 GCA_023459535.1 Pseudomonadota bacterium | reverse complement strand
CAGCCTGGAAGCGATTGCCCTGCTCAACCAGTCCGGTTTTCGCGTAGCGCTGGCGACCAATCAATCCGGCATCGGCCGTGGCCTGTTCGACATGGCGACCCTGAACGCCATCCATGACAAGATGTATCGCGCCCTCAGCCAGTTCGGCGGACGTATCGACGCACTTTTCTACTGTCCGCATAGTGCAGAGGCCAACTGCGACTGCCGCAAACCGAAATCTGGCATGATCGAGGACATTGCACGCCGCTTCGCCATCGACCTCAAAACCGTCTACAGCGTGGGTGACTCCCTGCGTGACCTGCAGGCCAGCGCAGCGCTCGGCGCACAAAGCATCCTGGTGCTGACCGGCAAGGGCACCAAGACCCTGGAAGAAGGCGGCCTGCCGGAGGGCACCTGGGTTTGTGCAGACCTCGCCGAAGCCGTCCAGCGCATCATTGCTCACGACAACAGCTGAGAACCGGTATGCTGGTCATCCTGCGCTCTCTGCTCTTCACGCTCGGCCAATGGCTGTTCACACTCATCTTCAGCCTGTTCGCCGTCCTGACGTTTCCTTTCCACCCCATCACCCGCTATCGCATCATCTCAATCTGGGCGCGCTCCATGCTATGGTGGCTACGCGTGACCTGCGGCATCCGTTACCGCATCACCGGTCGCGAGAACATCCCGCAATCTCCGAGCATCATCCTCGCCAAGCACCAATCGGCATGGGAAACCTTGGCTTTTCAGAAAATATTTCCGCCACAGGTCTGGGTGCTGAAGCGCTCGCTGCTCTGGATACCGTTTTTCGGCTGGGGATTGGCCATGACATCGCCGATCGCCATCAACCGCAGCGCCGGCCGTGAGGCTCTGAAACAACTGACAAACCAAGGCAAGGACCGCATGAAGCAGGGTTTCTGGGTCGTGATCTTCCCAGAAGGCACCCGCGTAGCACCCGGCACAAAAGGCAAATACCATATCGGCGGCGCGTGGCTGGCAACACACACCAGCGCCGCCGTCGTTCCCGTGGCGCACAATGCCGGCGAATTCTGGCCCAAGAACTCATTCATTAAAAAGCCGGGCACTATCACTGTCAGCATCGGCCAACCGATCCAGGCAGCAGGATTGAAGCCGGACCAGGTCAACCAGCAGGTTGAGCACTGGATCGAACAGGAAATGACACAACTGGAACAAAGGTGAGTCAATACCAACTCGCATTGCCGGATGGCGAACATATCAGCTACCAGCTGGAACGCCGCTCACGCAGAACCATCGGCCTCAAAATCAGTGCCGCCGGCCTGATCGTGCACGCCCCGAAACGCATCAGCCAGCCTCAGCTTGAAAGTGCATTGCTGCAAAAAGCTGACTGGATACGCAAAAAGCTCAGTCAGATCAGCGCCAACCAGCCAGCACCCTTGCAGTGGATAGATGGAGCAGAGCTGCACCTTCTCGGCAACCCTATCCAGCTCAGACTAAGCCGCGATGCTGCCAATCGCAAACCAGAATTTGACCAGGGCGTGCTGCATCTGCGACTGACGGATATCGACGATGCAGAATTCGTCTCCGCCCGGGTAACCCAATGGTACAAAAAGGCTGCTCAGCCCGACTTTGCGCGCAGGCTGGAACTCTACGCCAACCGGTTGGGCGTGGCCTTGCCCAGACTGTTTCTTTCCAGCGCACAGACCCGCTGGGGCAGCTGCAGCAGCAAACGAGAGATCCGTATCAACTGGCGTCTGATACAGGCGCATCCGCATGTCATCAACTACGTCATCTGCCATGAGCTGGCTCACCTGAAGGAAATGAACCACTCACCCCGATTCTGGCAAGTGGTGGAAAGCCTTTACCCCGAATACCGGGAAGCTGAACGCGCATTGAAACAACTCTCGCCACATCTGCACCGGCTATAGCGAATTCACACTTTTACCCTCTTGTTTCAACGTGCTATGCTTCACGGGCATTCCGCATATCAACAATAAGAGGGAGGTTTCATGAGTTTCTCAGATGCAATCAAGATTTGTTTTCAAAAGTACATGGACTTTAACGGGCGCGCAAAAAGACCGGAATTCTGGTGGTTTGCACTGTTCTGTGTCCTGGTCAGCGTAGGATTGAGTATCGTCAGCAGCGCGCTTTCCTCACTATTTTCCCTAGCTACCCTGCTGCCATCTCTGGCTGTAGGCGCGCGCCGCCTGCATGACACCAACCGTAGCGGCTGGTTGCAGCTGTTGTGGATCATTCCGCTGATCGGCTGGATCATCATGATCGTCCTGCTGGCGCAACAGGGCAGCAGCGAAGACAATCAGTACGGCTCGACTCCAGCCAACTGATGCCATCAAACTCGGGCTGAGGTGTTTATCTCAGCCTGAGTGCGTTCAGCACCACGATCAGGGAGCTGACCGACATGCCAATTGCCGCCATCCAGGGCGCAAGCATGCCGGTGGCGGCAAACGGCAGCGCCAGCATGTTGTAACCCAATGCCCAGGCAAAATTCTCACGAATCACATTACGCGTAAACCGACTGGTTTCAATCGCGTGATTGATTTCAAGCAACTGTTCCCCTAGCAGCACAATATCGCCGGAAGCTCGTGCCATCTGCGTGCCACTGCCCATCGCAATCGAAACCTGCGCTTTTGCCAGCACCGGTGCATCATTGACGCCATCACCGACCATGGCAATCACCTCACCGCGTTGCTGCAGCTGCTCAATCATTTCCAGTTTCTGTTCCGGCGATGCTGAAGCCTGCCAGCTGGATATCCCCAATCGCCTGGCGTAATCAGCAACCGTCGATTCGGTATCGCCACTCAGTATCGACACCACCAGCCCCTTGTCCTTCAGCGCCTGCACCAGCGCCTGAGCATTGGCGCGCAGTCTGTCCGCCATGACGAATGCAGCCAGATACTGCGTGTCATCGCTGAGCCAGACGACCGTCGCGCAATCCTCGACTTCAGCCATTGATGGGATCTCGCTGATGGCCGGATTGACTTTCAGATTGCCCAGATAATATTGTTTGCCATTTATCTGACCCATGACACCCTTGCCCGGCTGGTTAGCCGGCGCATCCAGTGCATACTGTGCCATGGATGCCGCCTTCAAGGCTTCCTGAAAACTCCTGGCATAAGGATGTTCGGAATGCTGCTCAAGACTGGCTGCTATTTGTAGACACTCAGCCACAGTCAAAGAACCGAATGTGCGGGTTTCCTGCAATACAGGGCGGCCTTCAGTCAGCGTACCGGTCTTGTCGAATACCACATGTGTGACCTTGGCCAATGCCTCCAATGCATGTCCTCGCGTCAACAGCACGCCGCGTTTGACCAGATGTGAGCCGGAGGCGGCAAAGGCCGCAGGTGCAGCCAGCGACAAGGCGCACGGACAGCTGACCACAAGGATGGTCAATACGATCTCCAGCACTCGGGAAGTGTCGACCTGCCACCAGACCCAGCCGACCAGCGCCACTGCCAGAAGCAGTACATAGGTGAAATAGGCGGCGATCTTGTCCGCCAGTTCGGTCAATCTCGGTTTTTCTGCCTGCGCCCGGTCCAGCAAGCGGCTGATACCGGCAATCACGGTATGTTCACCGACCGCCGATACCTTGATGGTGAGCGGACTTTCATAATTGATGCTGCCGGCATAGACCGTACTGCCAACGGTCTTGATCAGCGGGTGACTCTCACCGGTCAGCAGCGATTCATCCGCACTGCTCTCACCCTGTTGCACAACACCATCCGCCGCAATGGTTTCACCGGGCTTGGCCACAATCAGGTCGTCAACCTTCAGCTCCATCAGCGGAATCAGTTCCAGCTGCTGCTCGGCGTTGAGGCGCGTAGCGACAGCAGGCACCAGGCGTAGCAGATTCTCCGCCGATTCGATCGACTTTTCGCGGGCGTTCCGTTCCAGATAGCGTGTCGCCAGCAGGAAGAAGATCAGCATGGTCAGCGTATCGTAATAGACTTCGCCAGCACCCAGATAGGTAGCCCAGATGCTGCCGGCAAAACCGGTAATCAACCCCAGGCTGATCGGCACATCCATCCCCAGACGACCGCTTTTGACTCCCCGCCATGCGGCTTGGTAGAACGGCCAGGCGGCATAGAACATGGCCGGCACGCTGAGCACCAAACTGAACCAGCGCAACAGTTGCGCCGTCGCGAACTCCAGCCCCTGTGATGGACCCGCATAAAGCGCGACGGCAATCATCATCACCTGTCCGGCTGAGAGACCTGCCACCGCCAAGCGGCGGAAATCCGCCTTGCGCTGCTTGAGGCGCAAGGCCTCCTGCTGCTGGGCGCTGAACGGATGTGCGTGATAACCGAGTTTGCGTATCTCGATCAGGATATCGCTCAGTTTGATCTGGTTTTCATCCCAGATGATGCGGGCGCGATGTGTGGTGTAGTTGATGGATACCTGCTGAATACCCTGTAGTTGTTTCAGGTGGCGCTCATTGAGCCAGATGCAGGCGGCGCAGGTGATGCCTTCCAGAATCAGCGAGGCTTCCTTGTAATCCCCCGGCGCCTGGGAAACAAAACTCTTCTGGACCTCCGGATGATCGTAGAGCATCAGCTCACGCAATTCATCCGGCACCAGGTCTTCTACATTCTGCGGGAGTTCGGTGCGGTAGCGGTAATAGTCCTCGAGGCCATTGGCGACAATCGCCTCGGCCACTGCCTGACACCCCTGGCAGCACATGGCGCGCGACTCATCCAGCACCACGGCAGAATAGCGGGTACCGGACGGCACCGGCAAACCGCAATGGTAACAATCAAGTTGCGTATCCTGCTCTGCGCTCATCAGATATCCGGTCGGCTACGGGAATCAGTTATCGAGAAACAACTGCTGCTGTCGCCGATAGTAACCATCCTCATGTTCGATGATGATTTCGGCCAGCCATCTTCCGGCATCAGGTAAAAGCAGTTCGGTGTTGTAAAGGCCAGGCTCGGTTTCTTTCATCTGCAGCGACTGGTCGTCGCGGCTATTGGCGACACGCCATAATCCGAGGCGGACATCGGCGCCCTCTATAGGCCTGCCATCCTTATCCAGCAGTTGCAAACCGATTGAAGCGGACTGCCCGCTTTGCAGATTGTCCACGCCCTGCAGTGTTGCCTGCCAGCCCAGCTCACGTTGTTGCTCAATGCGTGCCAGATGTCCCTGATAGCTCTTGTTCTTGTCATGCGGCACCGTACCAGGGAAAGCCGTGTGGACTTTTTGGCGGTCCGGGTTCGGCAGAAAGATGCCGCTGATGCTGCTGGGCAATCCTCGGCTGGCAATCGAAAGCAGCACCGCATTAAGAATAACCAGAAAGATGAAGAAAGCGATGATCAAGCGTGGCGCCCAATGCATGGATTGCTTTTTCTGTTGCAAACTGCCGAACACCGCGAGAACACCCGCATTGGCCAGAAAAACGGCAAAATGGATGGCCAGCACATCGCCGCCGGCCCAATGCTGGCTGGCGTATGCGAGATAAAGCAGAAACGGCAAAACACCACTGAGTACGCCAGCCCAGAAATTGGGCATCGCCAAACGTCGTGATATGAAAAACAAGGCTGCGGCAAAGATCAGGCCACCGAACAGTGTCTCGGTCATGGAAATTTCAGGAATCGTGACCATCATGAAAAGCGCTTATTTATCCCGCTTGCTGTAGAAGTTGGTTGGCAGAACAATCGGCTCCACATCTGCACTGGATGGCTGAATAACGAAGTCGAACTCTTGGGTCGCTTTCGCCAGCTCACGGCTCAAGTCAATACGAGCACTGATCGTCAGGCTCTTGCCTGCACGCACCCTGACCTCCGGAATATCGCCAATATTCAGGGATTCGGCCGGTATGCCGCGCACACCCACTGCATAGACCTCATCGTGCTCGGTCTTGTTCACGATATGAATCTGGTAGCGATTGCGATAGCTGCCATCCGACAAAACGACAAACAAAGGCTGGCGCGTTTGCAGCACATTGACTTCAGTGTCACTGCGAGTGCCGATGTTGTAGAAGAGAAAACCGGTAGCAATGACCAGTGCCAAGGCATAACCCCAGACCTTCAACCGTTTCCATTCCAACCGCGGCTTGTGCGGCGCATCGCTGGCAAGATTGCGCTCGGAGTCATAGCGTATCAGGCCGCGCGGAAAACCGACCGAATCCATAATGTTGTTACAGGCGTCGATACACAGTCCGCAGGAGATACACTGATATTGCAGACCGTCACGAATATCGATACCGGTCGGACAAACCTGGACACAGAAGCCGCAGTCTATGCAGTCGCCATGGCCCTGGGCCTGACGTTCTTCGCGTGTCTTCAAACCGGCTTTCGGCAATGCACGGCCAGTAGTGCCTTCACCGCGCTTGGCATCATAGCTGACGGCTAGCGTGTCGGCCTCATACATGACACCCTGGAAACGGGCATATGGACAACCTACAGTACAGACATGCTCACGGATGACACCGGCTGCCAGATAGGTAGTCACGGTCAGAATCAGCACCGTCAGATAACCCGCATGTGCGGCCTGACCGGTGAAGAAATTCTCGACGAATTGCGGTGCATAACTGAAATAACTGGCAAAAGTCATCGCCGTCCAGAAAGACACCAATATCATCAGCGCATGAGAACCACCCACCTTGGCGATTTTCTCGGCATTCCAGGGCTGGTTCTTCAGGCGCAGTCTGGCCGGGCGCTCACCCTGTAATTTGTGTTCGATCAGGATAAAGAGATCCGACCACAGTGTCTGGAAGCAGAAATAACCGCACCAGGCACGGCCAAGAAGACCCGTGACAAAGAACAGGAAGGCTGCAGCAATGAACAGCAGCATGGCCAGCCAGAAGATATCCTGCGGATAGACAATCAGGTCGAAGATGAAGAAGCGACGGGACTCGAGGTCAAACATCACCGCCTGGTTGGCGGCGCTGTTGCGTGACCATGGAAGCCACGGCAGGAGGAAATAAACCGAGTAGGCGACTACCATGACGGCCGTCTTGAAGTTGCGGAATTTACCCTTGACCGACCGGGTGACGATCGGAATATGCTTGTTGAGTAAAGGTGATTGCTTGCTGGTGCTCGCTTCCATGGCTTTCTTGATCCGTCATTCCAATTGGTGGCTGCCGTACGATACTGATTCAGACAGCTGAAAAGCATAAAGGCTCACGCAGCCGTGAGCCTTTATCATGATTAGTACAGGACTACTTGCCGCCGCCCAGGCCTTGATGCACGTAGACGGTCAACAGTTTGATCTGATCCGGTTTGAGACGATCTTCCCAGGCTGGCATCACGCCTCGATTCAAGCCGCCGGAGATGACGTTCTTCACCGCTTTGAGCTTTTCATCCGCATCCTCAATCTCCGGAATATTCGCCCACAGCCAGATCTTGTCGGTCAGGTTGGCAGAACCCAGACCTTCCTTGCCTTTGGCATCTGCACCATGACAGGCATAACAGGCAGCAGTATCACTCTGGAAGACTTTGGCACCAAGTTCAGCACTGGCTGCGTCATGCGGCTCGCCGGAGAGACTCAGAACATAATGGGCCGCCTTGGTGATTTCATCGTCAGAGATGATCTCCTTGAAGGGCGGCATATAACCCTGACGGCCATGGACGATAACATCCTGAATCTGCGCATAACTGGAACCATACTGCCAGTGGTCGTCAGTCAGGTTAGGAGAAAAACCGATCACACCCTGACCGCCAGCCTGGTGACATGGTGCGCAGTTGTCCGAGAACAGCGTCTTGCCGGCAGAAGTCACGAACTGCATCAGTTCGGCATCCTGGGCAATTTCGTCGAACGGCGTCGCAGCCACTTTATCGAACCACTGCTTCTGGGCTGCATGCAGCTCATTCATTTCAACCATGAACTTGGAACGCATGTTCCAGTGTGTGGTTTTTTCCACTTGCGTACCATCAACCTGGGTTGCCGTATAGGTAATGGAGTTCAGGCCCGGAATACCCTTGGTAAAAGTACTGCCGATTGGCCATGCCGGATAGAACAACCAGTAGACCACGGTAAAGATGGCGGTCAGATAGAACGCCCATACCCACCACCTGGGCAACTGATTGGTCAGTTCTTCAATGCCGTCCCAGGAGTGACCGGTACTTGGTACACCACCGGCCTTCTTGGCTCTGGACTTCGGCTCGTTACTAGCGCTATTTGTTTTAGTTTCCTGACTCATTTCACTTACCCTTGACCTCTATATCGTCATCTTCCAACGGGATGTTCTTGTAGCTTTCCAACCTTTTGCTGCGTTTTTTGCTACCGTACACATAAAACAAAATGCCACAGAACACAGTAAAGAAAATCAGCAAGGCCAGTGGCTTGGTGTTTTCAAAATTGGTGAACCACAAAAGCAACTCTGTCATCGCGATTTCCTAGCGGAATTTCACAAAGTAATCGTCGTCGTATTTCTTGAAATCAACCAGCGTACCCAGCATCTGCAGGTAGGCAACCAGTGCGTCCATCTCGCTCAGCTTGTCCGGATTGGTATCGTAGTTACCCTGTTGCGCCTGGCCGATCAGATTCTTTTCTGCATCCGGAATATGCAGATATTTTGCAACATCTGCGCCGAACTCTTGCACATTACGCTCATATTCGGCCTGACTCTCAGAGTAAGGCACACCGGTCTTGCGCAATGCACGCATCCTCAGATTGATATCGGAGTAATCGAGATCGGTTGTTGCCAACCATGGATAGTTAGGCATGACGGACTGCGGCACCAGTGAACGCGGTGCGATCAAATGCTGGGTCTGCCAGTCATTGGAATACTTGCCGCCGACACGTGCCAGGTCAGGACCGGTACGCTTTGAGCCCCACTGGAACGGATGGTCATACTTGGATTCAGCAGCCAATGAATAGTGGCCGTAGCGCAGCGCCTCGTCGCGGAACGGACGAATCATCTGTGAGTGACACAGATAACAGCCTTCGCGGATGTAGATGTCGCGGCCACGTAATTCCAGCGGTTTGTATGGACGTACACCTTCGACTTTTTCCACCGTCTCCTTGATGAAGAACAGCGGAATAATCTCGACCATGCCGCCAACGCTGATAGCGACCATGGTCAGGACCAATAAAATACCCAGGTTACGTTCGATCTTGTCGTGCTTCATGCTGACTCCAGATTCTTTACTTTTCTATTCAGCCGCTCAAGCCGCATGCGGGCTGAGCTTGCCTTCACCTTCGATGCCCACTGCCTCAACACCCACGCTGCCTTTGCGGATGGTTTTGAAAACGTTGTAGCACATCAGCAACATGCCGGACAGGAAGAAGGCGCCACCAACAGCACGCATGATGTAGAACGGATGTGCAGCAGCCACCGACTCGACGAAGGAATACTGCAGGTTGCCGAAGTCATCGAATGCACGCCACATCAGACCCTGCATGATGCCGGAGATCCACATCGCCGTGATATACAGCAGAATACCAATGGTCGCCAGCCAGAAATGCACGTTGATCAGCTTGATGCTGTGCATCGGCGTGTTCCACAGACGTGGCACCAGGTGATACAGACTACCGAAGGAAACCATCGCCACCCAGCCCAAAGCGCCGGAGTGCACGTGACCCACGGTCCAGTCGGTGTAGTG
>JAEWTK010000152.1 GCA_023459535.1 Pseudomonadota bacterium | reverse complement strand
CAGCGCCCGCAGATGCAAACCACCATCCCCAATCTTTACCTTGCCGGCGACTATGTAGCGGGCGATTACCCGGCTACCATCGAAGGTGCTGCCAGAAGCGGCGCTGCGGCGGCGCGAGCCATTATTGAAAATCGTTAATCGAGAGATCTACATGCCATACACCGCATTCAGGAAACATACGACTGCTGCTGACAGCCTGAAAGACCGCGTAATCCTGGTCACTGGTGCCGGCCAGGGGCTGGGTCGTTCGGCAGCGTTGGCCTTCGCACAGCACGGTGCCACAGTGATACTGGCCGGACGCAAACAGAACAAGCTGGAAGCGGTCTACGACGAGATATTGGCTGCTGGCTTGCCGGAGCCGCTGATCTTTCCACTGGATATGGAAAAAGTCACGGAAGACGATTACAAGGCCATGGCCGAAGGCATCTATCAACAGTTGGGTCGCTTGGACGGCATTCTGCACAACGCTGCGCATTTCGACCGGCTCGGCCCGCTGGATATCAATACCGCCAAAGAATTCGAACGCATGCTCAAGGTCAACGTCATCGCACCCTTCGCATTGACCAAAGCCTGTTTGCCGCTACTTAAAATGTCGGAGGATGCGTCGGTCGTCTTTGTGTCCAGTTCCGCTGGCCATGAAGCCGCTGCCTATTGGGGCGCGCATGGCGTCAGCAAGAAGGCATTGGAACACCTGATGCAAACCTGGTCGCTGGAATTACAGCAATTTCCGCAGATCCGGCTCAATGCCGTGATTCCCGGTGCCATCCAGTCACCGCAACGCAAGAAAAGCCATCCGGGTGAGATGCATGCAGAGCTGCCCACTGCGGACAGCCTGATGGAGCATTATGTTTACCTGATGGGACCGGGTAGCAGGAATGAACGTGGCCAGGTGTTCGGCCAGTAATTTCAGAATTTCCCTAGATATTGCGCAGGTGATTCAGCGCCTGTTCCAGACGCTCCACCCCCAGCACCTCCAGCCCCTTGATCGCCTGTTTCGGCGCATTGGCCTTGGGTACGATAGCTTTGGTAAATCCCAGCTTGGCAGCTTCCTTCAGTCGCTCCTGCCTGCGTTGCACCGGCCGCACTTCGCCGGCCAATCCAACTTCACCAAAAACAATAAGTTTATTATCCAGTGGTTTGTTTTTTAAAGAAGAAACAATAGAACAAAGCACAGCCAGATCGACTGCAGGCTCACTGATCTTGACCCCACCGACCGCATTGACGAAGACATCCTGATCGAAACAGGCGACGCCGGCATGGCGATGCAGCACCGCCAGCAACATCGCCAGCCTGTTCTGCTCGAGACCGACACACAAACGCTTCGGGTTGGGCGCATGCGCCTCATCGACCAAGGCCTGTACCTCAACCAATAAAGGCCTGGTGCCTTCCTGCGTGACCGTGATGCAGGAACCAGCCACCTGCTCCGCGTGGTGCGAAAGGAACAACGCCGAGGGGTTGCTGACTTCGCGCAAGCCCTTTTCAGTCATGGCAAACACACCCAGTTCATTCACTGCGCCAAAACGGTTCTTGAAGGCGCGGATCAGGCGGAAACTGGAATTGGGGTCACCTTCGAAATACAGTACGGTATCGACGATATGCTCCAGCACACGCGGGCCGGCCAGCGAACCTTCCTTGGTGACATGGCCGACCAGGATCACGGTAATGCCCAGCTGTTTGGCGGCGCGGGTGAGCTGAGCAGAACACTCGCGCACCTGCGCAACCGAGCCCGGAGCCGACTGCAAGGCCTCCGAATAGACGGTCTGAATCGAGTCGATGACGGCGATCTCCGGCTTGTGTCTTTGCAAGGTCGCCAGAATCTTCTCCAGCTGAATCTCTGCCAACAGATCGATCGGGCTGGCATCCAGCCCCAGACGCTTGGCGCGCATGGCAATCTGCTGAGCAGATTCCTCACCGCTGACGTAAAGCGCCTTTCTCTGCGTGCCGACATGACAAAGCGCCTGCAAGAGCAAGGTGGATTTGCCGATACCTGGATCGCCGCCGATCAGCACCACGCCGCCCGGTACCAACCCACCGCCGAGTACACGGTCGAACTCACTGATACCGGATGGCTGACGCGGAATCTCTGCCGCCTCGACATCGGCCAGCTTCTGCAGACCTGCAGTTTGTGCCAGAGCCGCATAGCGATTGGCGGCCGGCGTTTCGGCAATGGTTTCCACCAGCGTATTCCAGGCATTGCAGCTCGGGCATTGGCCCTGCCACTTGGGCGATTGGCCGCCACATTCAGTGCAACTGTAGATCGTCTTTGCCTTAGCCATCCTTGAGCACCCTCACCGGCACGCGGGATGACAGCGCGCACAGCAACTCATAGCCGATGGTGCCGGCCTCCTCCGCCACCATATCGACCGGCAACTGCTTGCCCCAGAGCTCGACCGGGCTGCCGACACCTGAACCCGCAATATCGGTCAGGTCGACGAACAGCATGTCCATGGAAACCCGTCCGATGGTCTGCGTCAACTGGCCAGCCACCATCACCGGCGTGCCATTCGGCGCGTGACGCGGATAGCCGTCTGCATAGCCGCAGGCAACGATACCGACACGGGTATTCCTGGCTGCCGTAAAGCGGTTGCCGTAGCCAACGCTCTCCCCCGGCAGAATATCCTGCACTGCGATGATTTCGCTACTGAGTGTCATGACCGGACGCAGTTGATAGGACTGTGCAGGAGCACCGGCAACGGCACTGGCGCCATACAGCATGATGCCGGAGCGGATCCATTCGGCATGGGTTTCCGGGTGGCGGAATATGGCAGCCGAATTGGCCAGCGAAACCGGATAATGCATGCCCTGCGTTGCCTGACGGAACAGCTTCAGAGGCTCATCGACGCCCGGATGCTCATCCGCTGTTGCGAAGTGCGTCATCAGGGTGATCTGCGCCACATTCGCACAGCCAGCCAGCCGCATTACGGCTTGCGCATAGTGTTCCGGCCTGAAGCCGAGCCGGTTCATACCATTGTTCATCTTGGCGAAGACCGCTACCGGCCGCTCGAGCACGGCATTTTCCAGCATGGCGATCTGTTCGTTGTGGTGCACGACGATACTGATGCCGGCGCGAGATACTTCCTGCAATTCCTCGGCCTGAAAAACGCCTTCCAGCATGAGTATGGCCTGATTGAAACCGGCATCCCGCAGGAAAAGCGCTTCTTCCAGACCAAGAACCGCGAACCCTTCGGCTTCTGCCAGCCCTTGTGCTGCGGCCAGCAGGCCGTGTCCATAGCCATTGGCCTTGACCACCGCCATCACTTTGGATAGCGGTGCCAGTGATCTGACGATATTCAAGTTATGACGAAACGCGCCCTGGTCGATGCTGGCGTAAATCGGACGCATAGGCTTAATAGGCATCCGAGGATGTGAAGTTTTCGAAGCGCGTATGCTCGCCAAGGAAAGTCAGCCTGACGCGACCAATAGGGCCATTGCGCTGTTTGGCGACGATAATCTCGGCAGTGCCCTTGTCGGGTGAGTCCGGGTTGTAGACCTGGTCGCGGTAGATAAAGAGAATCAGGTCGGCATCCTGCTCGATCGCGCCGGACTCGCGCAAATCGGACATCACCGGACGCTTGTCCGGCCGCTGCTCAAGACTGCGGTTGAGCTGGGACAGCGCGATCACCGGTACATCCAGTTCCTTGGCCAGCGACTTGAGTGAGCGGGAGATTTCGGAAATCTCGGTCGCGCGGTTCTCGCTCTGGCGTCCGGTGGCTCCTGACATCAGCTGCAAGTAGTCGATGACGATCAAGCCCAGCTTGCCGGTCTGGCGATGCAAACGTCTGGCGCGTGCACGCACGTCGAACGAGTTGAGGCCAGCCCCTTCGTCAATGAAGATCGGCGCTTCATTGAGGCGGCCAAGCGCAGTGGTCAGCCTGACCCAATCCTCGTCTTCGAGCCGGCCAGTCCGCATGCGATGCTGATCCAGACGACCGACCGAACCAATCATACGGGTCGCCAGCTGGGTGGCGCCCATTTCCATGGAAAATACAGCAACCGGCAAGCCGGTATCGAGCGCGACATTTTCTGCAATATTGAGGGAGAACGCGGTTTTACCCATGGAAGGCCGGCCGGCGACAATGATCAGGTCGCCAGGCTGCAAGCCTGAAGTCATGGAATCCAGATCGGTATAACCGGTCGGGATACCCGTGACCTCACTCTGATTATCACGCTGGAACAATTGATCGATGCGGTCTGCCACCTGCGGCAGCAATACCTTGATATCGAGAAAACCCTCACTGCTGCGCTTGCCGCCCTCGGCGATCTGGAAGATTCTGGACTCGGCTTCATCCAGCAATTGCTGTGCATCGCGCCCCTGCGGATTATAGGCACTCTCGGCAATGCCGGAGCCTACTTCCACCAACTTGCGCATGACCGCACGCTCGCGGACGATCTCTGCATAGCGACGTATATTTGCAGCGCTTGGAGTGTTCTGTGCCAGCGCGCCCAGATAAGCCAGGCCCCCGATAGCAGACAGTTCAGCCGCATTATCGAGTGACTCGGCGACCGTCACGATATCCGCCGGTTTGTTATGTTCGATGAGTTTGGCGATATGTTCGAATATCAACCGGTGGTCGTGCCGGTAAAAGTCGCCGGCACTGAGAAGATCAGCAATCTTGTCTAGCGCTTCATTTTCGAGCAGCAGGCCGCCCAGCAC
>JAEWTK010000151.1 GCA_023459535.1 Pseudomonadota bacterium | reverse complement strand
TGGTCTGATCAAGAAAGAGCAGGCCAATCTGGAGCAATACGTAACGCAAAAAGCATTGGACGGCGTTTATCTGATGATGGCGGCAGAAGAAAAGGCGATACGCAAGGATCCGATGGGGCAGGCGAGCAGCTTGCTGAAGAAGGTATTCGGTTCGCTCGGCAAGTGATGATCTGAAACAGGGTTGAGCCTGTAATCAACCATTAAATTTCAAAATAATGTAAACCTATTGTCGGTTTTTGCGTTCCAAGGCTTATCGGGGAAGCAAATCAAATTTATAGGAGTCATTATCATGAAAGCGATTCGTTATGCCCTGTTTGCAATGTTGCTGGCGGTGGCGCCAAGCACATTTGCCAGAGATTCTTACGGGTTCAGTATCAGTATCGGTTCACCTGGCTATTACGTCAGTCCGCCACCTGTGTACTATCATGCGCCACCGGCTGTGGTTTATTATCCGACGCAGTCATTTTATTATCACCACTACAGCCCGGCACCAAAAGCCTACTATGCGCCAAGAGTGCATTATTATGACGACAGGCACGGGCATCATAAGCATCGTGGACATGGTAAACACATCCGCCATTGGCGCTGATGGCCACAAAAAACAAAACTTGATGCAGATATGAAATATTTTGGCCAGGCCCCCTTCTGGGGGTCATTTTTTTGTTGCTGGCATATCGATGATGGACGCTTGTCTTCAAGTTGACGGCTAATCCATAGCGGGTTCGTGGGGCAGGTTTCCGGGGCGGGTTTCTGGTAAAATTCAGCTTTTACAATTTGCTGATTTCTAGTCCAGCCATCCCATGTCAAATATCCATATGTTAAGCCTTCGTGGCAGCGCAGCACTTTCCCAGTTCCGTCTGGACAAAACACTCTCCAATATCCGTGGCAGCGTGCCTCGGGTCACCCATCTCTATGCTGAATTCCGGCATTTTTGCTGGAGCGAGGTTGCGCTGAATGACACGCAGCAGTCAGTGTTGCAGCAGATTCTGACCTATGGGCCCAAGCTGGCAGAAGAATCTCCAGCCGGTGATCTTTTTCTCGTGGTGCCGCGTCCGGGCACCATCTCTCCGTGGTCATCTCGTGCTACCGACATCGCCAGACATTGTGGCCTGGAGACGATTTCGCGTCTTGAGCGCGGTGTCGCCTACTATGTCACGACCGAAGATGACTCAGCCCTGACCGAAGCCGAGATTCAGATACTCAGGCCATTGATTCATGACCGCATGACTGAAGCGGTATTCCGTGAAATCGAGGACGCCGGGCGTTTGTATCATCAGGGCGAACCGGCACCGCTGGCCAGCGTCGACATCCTCGGCGGCGGCAAGGCGGCGCTGGAAGCCGCCAATGCCGAGATGGGTCTGGCGTTGTCGCCGGACGAAGTGGATTACCTGCTGGAGAACTTCACTCGTATCGGTCGCAATCCGACCGATGTCGAATTGATGATGTTCGCGCAGGCAAACTCGGAGCACTGCCGTCACAAGATATTTAATGCCGACTGGGTGATCGATGGCGTGAAGCAGGACAGCTCGCTGTTTGCCATGATCCGCAACACGCATAAGCTGAATCCGGGGAAAACGGTGGTGGCCTATGCAGACAACGCCTCCATCGTCGCTGGCGAGCCGACTAGGCGTTTCTATCCGGATGCCAACGGTCGTTACGATTACACCGAGGAAGCCATGCATTTCCTCATGAAGGTGGAAACACACAACCATCCGACCGCGATTTCGCCGTTTGCAGGCGCGGCGACCGGTGCCGGCGGCGAGATTCGCGACGAAGGTGCGACTGGTTCCGGCTCCAAACCGAAAGCCGGCCTGACCGGTTTTTCTGTCTCCAACCTCAATATTCCGGGCTTCAAGCAGCCATGGGAGCAGGATTACGGTAAGCCCTCGCGCGTTGCCTCTGCCTTGCAGATCATGGTTGACGGCCCATTGGGCGGTGCCGCCTACAATAACGAATTCGGCCGACCGAACATTGCCGGTTATTTCCGCACGCTGGAACTGGAATCTGCCGGCGAAATGCGCGGCTATCACAAGCCCATCATGTTGGCTGGTGGTGTCGGCAATATCTCGGCCAAACATGCGAAGAAGAACCCGATTCCTGCCGGGGCTGCGCTGATACAGTTGGGCGGCCCGGCCATGCTGATCGGGCTGGGGGGCGGTGCAGCCTCCAGTATGGATACCGGCGCCAATACCGAGAATCTGGACTTTGATTCCGTGCAGCGCGGCAATCCGGAGCTGGAACGGCGCGCGCAGGAAGTCATCGACCGCTGCTGGCAATTGGGTGAGCAGAACCCGATTCTGAGCATTCACGATGTCGGTGCAGGTGGTATTTCCAATGCCTTCCCCGAATTGGTCAACGATGCCGGCGTCGGCGCGACTTTCCAGTTGCGCAACGTGCACAATGAGGAACTGGGCATGTCGCCGCGCGAACTGTGGAGCAACGAAGCGCAGGAACGCTACGTCATGGCCATCGCGCAGGAGGATTTACCGCGCTTCAGCGAGATCTGCGAACGCGAGCGCTGCCCGTTCGCCATCGTCGGTTATGCCACGGAAGCGCGGCATCTGACGGTCGAGGACAGCCATTTCGGCAACAAGCCGGTCGATATGGATCTTTCCGTTTTGCTGGGCAAACCGCCGAAGATGACGCGCGATGTCAGCCATGTGGAGCGCAAGCTGGCACAGTTCGACACCGGCAGCATCAAGCTCAAGGAGGCGGCCGAACGTGTGCTGCGTCTGCCGGGCGTAGCGGACAAGACTTTCCTAATCACCATTGGCGACCGCACGGTGACCGGTCTGGTCGCGCGCGACCAGATGGTCGGACCCTGGCAGGTGCCGGTGGCCGATGTCGCCGTGACGTTGGCCGGCTATGAAACCTATCGTGGCGAAGCCTTCGCCATCGGCGAAAAGGCACCGCTGGCGCTGATCGATGCACCGGCTTCCGGCCGCATGGCGATTGGCGAAGCGATCACCAATATTGCCGCCGCGCAAATCGAAAACCTCGGCGACCTCAAGTTGTCCGCGAACTGGATGGCGCCAGCCGGCCATCCGGGCGAAGATGCTGCATTGTTCGACACCGTGCGCGCGGTCGGCATGGAGCTCTGCCCGCAACTGGGTGTCAGCATTCCGGTCGGCAAGGACTCGATGTCGATGAAGACGGTCTGGGATGAAAACGGCGAGAAAAAGGCCGTGACAGCGCCGATCTCGCTGGTGGTGACTGCATTTGCGCCAACAGCGGACGCACGCAAGACAATGACGCCGCAATTGCGCACCGACCGGGGCGATACCAGCCTGATCCTGATCGATCTCGGCGCCGGCAAGAACCGCCTGGGCGGTTCGGCACTGGCACAGGTCTATGCGGCGACCGACAACCGTGCGCCGGACCTGGATGATCCAGCACGGTTCAAGGCGTTCTTCGCCGCCATCCAGAACCTCAATGCGGACGGCAAACTGCTGGCCTATCATGATCGCTCCGACGGCGGCCTGTTCGTTACGCTGGCTGAAATGGCGTTCGCCGGACGCTGTGGTCTGGATATCGATATCAGCGGCTTGCAAGGTAATCCGCTGGAGGCGCTGTTCAACGAAGAGCTGGGTGCGGTAGTCCAGGTTGAGGCGGCTGCGGCAGAAGCGATACGCGAAGCCTTACAGGAAGTTCTCGGCGATTGCGTGCATGTGATCGGCAAGGTCGCGACCGATAACCATGGTTTCATCATTCGCCGATTGGGTGAAGTCGAGTTCGCCGAGTTGCGTAGCGACCTGCATCGCATGTGGTCGGAAACCACTTATCAGATGCAGAAGCTGCGTGACAATCCGCTTTGCGCGCAGCAGGAATACGACCGCATCCTGGACGTCAACGATCCGGGGCTGCATGCGCATCTGACGTTTGATCTCGCTCATCACGTCGAGGCGCCTTTCGTCGCCAATGGCGCCAAACCCAAAATGGCTATCCTGCGGGAGCAGGGCGTCAACGGTCAGGTAGAGATGGCGGCGGCGTTCAATCGCGCCGGTTTCGAGTCGCATGACGTGCACATGAGCGATATCATCAGTGGCCGCGTGTCGCTCAAGGATTTCCATGGGCTGGTGGCTTGCGGCGGCTTCTCCTATGGCGACGTCCTGGGTGCGGGTGAAGGCTGGGCCAAGTCCATCCTGTTCAACGCGCGTGCACGGGATGAATTCTCCGCTTTCTTTAACCGGCAGGATTCTTTCGCGCTGGGTGTTTGCAACGGCTGCCAGATGATGAGCAACCTCCACAGTATCATCCCCGGTGCGGAACATTGGCCGCATTTCGTGCGCAACCGCTCCGAGCAGTTCGAGGCGCGCTTTGCCATGGTGGAGATCATGGAATCGCCATCACTGTTTTTCAAGGGCATGGCCGGTAGCCGGATGCCGATCGCGGTCGCGCATGGTGAAGGTTATGCGGAATTTTCTGGTGAGGATGCTGTCCATGCTGTGGTCAGGGATAAACTGGTCAGCATGCGTTACGTGGATAATGCCGGCAGGGCGACGGAAGTCTATCCGTTCAACCCCAATGGCTCACCACAAGGTATTACTGGCCTGACCACGACAGACGGGCGATTTACCATTATGATGCCACATCCGGAACGCGTGTTCCGGACCGTTCAGCATTCATGGCATCCGCAGGGCTGGGGTGAAGATGGGCCGTGGATACAAATGTTCCGAAACGCCAGGAAGTTTGTTGAATAAATTTTTATTACAAGAATCAGGAGAAAGCTGCATGAATATGATCAAAACCCTTTTACTGGCTGTTGCATTGATGCTTCCCATGTCTGCCAGTCTTGCCATGACCGATGATCAGCACATGGAATACACCAAGGCCCTTGGTGACAACAACATCAAGCTGGTGAAGAAGTATCTGGATGACGGCATTGCTTCCCCGAAGGACTTTTTCTTCGGTTGGACTGCTCTGCACATTGCGGCTGAAAAGGGCCATGTCAAATTAGTTGAACTGTTGATTGAGCGTGGTGCCGATATGAATTGGCAGCATGAAATCAGCCGTCTGACAGCCTTCCATCTGGCGGCGCTGGGTGGTCATACCGAAGTGGTCAAATTGCTGGCTGCCAAGGGTGCCGACGTCAATATCAAAATGAAGGCAGATGTTTCCATTCTGCGTCCGATACGCGATGAAGGCAAAACCGAGATGGTCAAGTTGCTGATGGATCTGGGTGTCAAGGATGACGGCTGCCAGGACAAGCAGTGCTTCTGATGACGGAATGTTGTTAAAGCGTAACTCATGACCAAAACGCATCACACCGGTCTGGCTGGACTGCTGAGTCTGTTGCTCAGTACCGGTGTTTGCGCGGATGAATCCTATGCCAGGCTGAGTATACATACTCATGTCCTGGCTTCTTCTTGCGCCGCTTGTCATGGCACCAATGGCAACAGTGTCGGCGGTACGCCGGTGTTGGCCGGTCTCAATGCCGAGCATTTCATCAGTCAGATGCAGGCATTCAAAACCGGCGAGCGTCCATCAACCGTGATGCACCGGCATGCCAAAGGCCTGACGCAGCAAGAGATTATCGAACTGGCTGAGCATTTTGCCAGACAGATGCGCCATACGGCGGAGCTCCCAGCTCGCGCCAATCCCGATAAGCCCTGACCCATGACCATCACGTACCTCAATCGCCGCGAATTCATCAAATGGACTGCCGCTACTTCGGCGTTGGCGTCCATCGGTGGCTGCACACAGGCGCTGGTGCAATCCTCCGGTAATCAACCGCGTGTCGTTGTCATCGGTGGCGGCTACGCCGGTTCTGTAGTCGCCAAGTATCTGCGTATCTGGAGCAATGCAGGCATCGAAACCGTGGTGATCGAACCCAATCCGTACTTTGTTTCCTGCCCCTTGAGCAATCTGGTGCTGGGTGGCAGCAAACAGATTGAGGATTTGAGTTTTAGTTATGAAGCGTTGAAACGCAATCATGGGATCCATTGGGTAAAGGACACTGTGGTTGCGGTCGATGCAG
>JAEWTK010000150.1 GCA_023459535.1 Pseudomonadota bacterium | reverse complement strand
ATGTTGGCCTCGGTGAAATACTGATATTTGCCTTGCAGGTCATCCGGCATGTCGATGAACGTGATGTCCGGTGACTTGCCCATGCTGGTCATGACGGCGGAAGCGAGATCCTTGAATGCGCGAGCCTGGCCGGTGCCGACATTATAGATGCCGGAGTGCTCGGGGTTCTGCAGAAAATGCGCGACCACGGCAGCGGCGTCCTTGACGTAGACGAAGTCGCGTAATTGCATGCCGTCCTTGTATTCCGGCAGATGGCTCTTGAACAGCTTGACCGTGCCATGTTCGCGGAACTGGTTGAAGCTGTGAAAAGCCACGCTGGCCATGCGCTCCTTGTGATACTCGTTGGGACCGTAGACATTGAAGAACTTGAAACCGCACCATTGCGGCGGAACCGGCTTGCCTTCCCTGACTTGCCTTAGCGCCCACTGGTCGAAGAACTGCTTGGAATAGCCGTAGCCGTTCAATGGGCGGAAGCTGTCGGTTCGGCTTTCATCGTCCTCGTAACCCTGTTCGCCGCCACCATAAGTGGCCGCAGAGCTGGCGTAGAGGAAGGGGACCTTATGTTCGGCGCACCACGACCACAGCGCCTGGGAATACTGGATGTTGTCCTGCACCAGTTTGTTGAAATCGCGTTCTGTGGTGGCGCTGATGGCGCCCATGTGAATCACTGCATCGATATTTTTCGCCTGCTTCAGCCAGTCGAGCAGCTGATCCTTGTCCAGATAGTGCGCATAGCGTCTGTGCACCAGGTTCTGCTATTGTTCCGGGTGATGCTGGCGATCGACGATGACGAGGTCATCACGGCCTGAAATCTGATTGAGGTGCCAGGCGATCATGCTGCCTATCATGCCTGCGCCACCGGTAATTACGATCATTTGTTCATTCCAATAGGTTCTGGATTACGGATTAACTCCGGATTCAAGACGAGAGTATAGCAAAGCGCCTATTTTTGGGCGCCCATGGCCAGTGCGCGCAGGCGTGTGAGTTCGGATTCTTCATCAGCGCGTTTTTCATCCCAGTCGGCACTGACCCAGCCTTGCAGGTTCTCAAGCGCGATGTCGGTCAGCGCGTGTATCCATCGGTCGCGCTCGTTCAGTGCCGGGATGTAGTGGTATTCGCCGCCCCCGTTGTGTTGGAAGGTTTCCTTGCCTTCCATGGCGATTTCTTCCAGTGTTTCCAGGCAGTCGCTGGAAAAGCCCGGACAAATCACGTCGATACGCTTCAGTTTCTGTTTGCCGAGTTCTTCCAGCGTCGGTGCCAGATAGGGTTTCAGCCATTCAGCCTTGCCGAAACGCGACTGGAAACAGACCATGTACTGCGCCTTGTCCAGTTGCAGGGCTTCTGCCAGCAGACGACCGGTCTTTTGGCATTCGCAATGGTAAGGGTCGCCCTTGTCTAGCGTGTAGCGCGGTACGCCGTGAAAACTCATGATGAGCTTCTCCGGTTTGCCGTTCTGCGCCCAATGCTGCCGGACACTTTCAGCGAGTGCTGCGATGTAGGCCGGGTGGTCATGGTAGTTTCGGATGGTGCGTATCGCCGGCACGTTGCGGGTGCGCAATAGTGTGCGCCAGACGTCATCCATGGCCGATGCGCTGCTGCTCGCCGCATATTGCGGATAGAGCGGCATTACCAGGATACGGTTGCAGTTCCTGGCCTTGAGTTTCTGTATGGCGGAGGCAACCGAAGGATTGTCATAACGCATGGCAAACTCCACGGCGTAAGGGCTGTTGATCCTGGTGCTGAGATAGCCTTGCAGCAGATTGGCCTGATTGCGCGTATGCACGTACAGAGGCGAGCCTTCGTCGGTCCAGATTTGCGCATATTTTTCCGCAGATTTTCTCGGCCGGATGTTGAGAATGATGCCGTTGAGAATCAACCACCAGATGATACGCGGAATCTCGACCACCCGCCGGTCACTGAGGAACTGTTTGAGATAAGGGCGCAAAGCCTTGCCGGTTGGTGCCTCAGGCGTACCGAGATTGACCAGCAGGATGCCGACTCGTAAAGGGTCGCCATGCTGGTAGGGCGGTTCGTTCAGGTAATAGGCCATAGATTCCCAGGAAAACGTTAATTAAATGGCTACGCGGGTGAATTGCTGCGTTGCGCGGTACTCGCAACCTCGCTGTATCGCACATACTATCTCGGCTACTGCGTTCCGTGCGCCTTGCACTTCATCCCGCTCACTCATTTAATGAACGCTTTCCTAATTGTTGGAAAGCGCATTGGAAAGCAGTTTTGCCGTCACGTCGACGATCGGGATGATGCGTTCATAAGCCATGCGCGTCGGGCCGATGACGCCGAGCGTGCCGATGATCTGGCCCTGTGCCTCGTAGGGGGCGGTGACCATGCTGCATTCATCCAGCGGCAGGTAGCCGGATTCGCCACCGATGAAGATCTGGATGCCTTCCGCACGCTGACTGTTGTCCATCAACTGCATGAGCTGGGTGCGGCGTTCGAACACTTCGAACAGTTTGCGCAGCGAGCTGACATTGGTCGAGAGTTCGTCCACCTGCAGCAGATTATGTTCGCCCGAAATCACGACGGCGTCCTTGCCTTCATGCAGGGACCGGCTGCTGGCTTCCAGAGCTGCGGACATCAGGCGTGTCATGTCTGACTGCATCTGCTTTAGCTCTTCGTGCAATCTGGCTTGTACCTGTTCAAAGGACATGCCGGTGTAGTGCTGATTGAAAAAATTGCTGGCCTGGGTCAGTTCTGAGGCGCTGTAGGGTTTGTCCGCCATGATGATGCGGTTTTGCACATTGCCGTCGGTGGTGACGATGATCACCAGGATGCGCCGTTCTGACAGTGGCATGAATTCGATATGGCGGAAAGCGACGCTTTTGCGCTTGGGAATCATGACCAGACCGGCGAACTGGGTCAGATTGGAGAGCATGCTGGCGGTGACGCTGATCAGTTCCTGCGGGTCAGGCGAAGAAAGTTCGGAGGCCAGGCGTTTGATCTCTTTGCTTTCCATGGGCTGGATGGTCAGCAGGCTGTCGACGAAGAATCGATAGCCGCGCTGCGTCGGGATGCGTCCGGCCGAAGTATGCGGGCTGGTGATGAAGCCCAGTTCCTCAAGATCGGACATGACATTGCGTACAGTGGCCGGACTCAGGTCCAGGCCCGAGCATTTGGATAGCGTGCGCGAGCCCACCGGCTGACCATCACTGATGTAATGTTCAACCA
>JAEWTK010000149.1 GCA_023459535.1 Pseudomonadota bacterium | reverse complement strand
AGTATGGCAAGGACAAGACGATGGTCGGAGTTCGCTGATGGCTGGATTTTGTAATGGGTAGCGCCGCCGCCTGGTTCAGACATGTTGCTCTCGTTGGCACGTTGCTGGCGGTTTGCGTGGTGTCGCTCGGCGCCTATGTCCGGCTGTCGGATGCTGGATTGGGCTGTCCGGATTGGCCCGGCTGCTTCGGCACCATGACCGTGCCGGAGAGTGAGGCGGCGATTAAGCAAGCGCAGATGGCTTTCCCTGATAGTGACTTCGATCACGGCAAGGCGTGGAAGGAGATGTTGCATCGCTACCTGGCAGGCAGTCTGGGGCTATTGATACTGGGGCTTTGCACACTCGGCTGGCGTGCCAGCAAGCTGATACAGGTCTCAGTCTGGACACCGACCATGTTGCTGGTGCTGGTGACCTTTCAGGCCATGCTCGGCATGTGGACCGTGACCATGCTGCTTAAACCTGCAGTCGTGACCGCGCACCTGCTCGGCGGCATGGCGACACTGGCGCTGCTGACCTGGGTCACGCACCGGCATTGGGGGGTGGTTTCACGTCGCTTCGTTACTGGCAGTGGTTTGCGTCTGTGGATACGGGCCGGTGTGGTCGTGCTGTTCGCGCAGATACTGCTGGGCGGCTGGACCAGCACCAATTATGCGGCGCTGGCCTGTACCGATTTTCCGACCTGTCACGGTTTCTGGCTGCCGGAAATGGATTTCTCTAACGCTTTTCACTGGATACGCGAGCTGGGTGAATCGATCGACGGTACGCCGCTTGAGTTGCCGGCGCTGACGGCCATCCAATGGACGCATCGTATCGGCGCGCTGGTGGTCCTGATTTATTTCGGTCTGCTGGCCTGGTGCCTGATGCGGCAGGAACACATGCGCAAGATCGGCCTGCTCTTGTTATTGCTGCTTTTTGCACAGATCGGGCTGGGCATTGCGAATCTGCTGCTGCACCTGCCGCTGGTGCTGGCAGTCGCCCATAATCTGGGCGCTGCACTGCTGGTCATGACAGTTGTGGTGTTGAATTCAAAAATCACGGAATTGCCAAAATAGGGAGGCGTTATGACGACTATCACCATCGCAAGACTGCAAAAATTCACCGGCCACGTCAGCCACGAATTTCTCAAGTTCTTTCCCTTGTGCAAACCGCGGGTGACAGCACTGATCGTCTTCACCGCCATGATCGGCATGTTCCTCGCCACGCCCAATATGGTGCCGCTTGGTTTGCTGCTGGCGGCGACGCTGGGTATCGGCATGGCATCCGGTGCTGCGGCTGCGTTCAATTGCCTGATCGAGCAGAAGATCGATGCCAGAATGGCACGTACCCGTGCGCGTCCGCTACCAACCGGTCAGGTAACTTCCACGCAAACCATGATTTTTGCCACGCTGCTGGGTGGTGCCGGGCTGGCGATTCTCTATTTCCTTGTCAATCCGCTGACCATGTGGCTGACACTCGCCACCTTTCTCGGCTATGCGGTTATCTACACCATCTTTCTCAAACCGGCGACGCCACTCAACATCGTCATCGGTGGCGCCTCCGGCGCCATGCCGCCGATTCTGGGCTGGGCTGCCGTCAACAATGTGGTCGGCCCGGAAGCGCTGATCCTGTTTCTCATCATTTTCGCCTGGACCCCGCCGCATTTCTGGGCGCTGGCGCTCTACCGCCGCAAGGAATATGAAAAGGTCGGCATGCCTATGCTGCCGGTGACGCACGGCGAGGAATTCACGCGACTGCATATCCTGCTGTATACCGTGATTCTGTTCGGCGTTGCCCTGATGCCCTACGGCTACGGCATGAGCGGGCTGATCTACCTGGCTGCGTCGCTGCTGCTCAACACGGTATTCATGGTCTATGCTGTCAAACTGTATCGCCAGTATTCGGACGAGTTGTCGCGCAGCATGTTCCGCTATTCCATCCTCTATTTGAGCCTGCTGTTTGCCGCGTTGCTGGTTGACCATTACTGGTATTTTGCGCTGTAAGTGGTTTTCGTAAAGCCGCCGGAGCGCTATAATAAGCGCTGTATCGGGGTGTAGCTTAGCCTGGTAGAGCGCCGCGTTCGGGACGCGGAGGCCGGAGGTTCGAATCCTCTCACCCCGACCATCTCATGGATCGGTTTACAAAAATCCGGTATTGACATACTTTGTGATTAATAAAGTATCAGGACCTGAAGCTCTCAAGTATTCGTTGTTTTTCATCGTGCTGCGATTTAAGCCTGGAATCCTTGAGAAAGAAATATCCGCAATTCGATCTCTATCGAGTCAAAAGAAAAACGGCACCTCATGGTGCCGTTTTAATTGGAAACAGGAGCTCTGGCAAAAGAGAGCCAGCCTCATAGTGAAGTCTATGTGATGGCGCGCCCGACAGGAGTCGAACCTGTGACCTTTGGCTTCGGAAACCAACACTCTATCCAACTGAGCTACGGGCGCGCAAGAAACTGATGTAGCGGCGAATTATAACAAACGCCTGTCAGCTTGTCCTTTTGTGAATTCGGCCTTATCAGTATAATCAAGGTTTCGCAAACGTTTAGGCATTTTTATCATGAGTGACCAGCACCACGATTTCCCCAAAACCACTGTTTCTCAGGTTGTGCTAGCTACGGTTGGCGGCCTGTTGGCGCCGCTTCTGGTGATTTTTCTGATTGTTAAATTGGTGATGGGTATCAACGATAGCCATATCCCGGATGAAGCACCGGAAGTTGCACAGGCCAAGGTTGAGGAACGCATTACTCCAGTTGCTGAGGTGGATGTGGTGGCTGTAGATGCAGTCAAGGTGACACTGTCTGGCGATGTGGTTTATCAGCAGAACTGCCTGGCTTGTCACGGCAGTGGTGCGATGGGCGCGCCGATGTTTGGCGACAAGGGCGCTTGGGCGCCTCGCATTGCGCAGGGGTATGAAACCTTGGTCAAGCATGCGGTCGAAGGTATACGTATGATGCCTGCGCGTGGTGGCAATGCGAATCTGAGTGACGCGGAAGTGGCCAACGCAGTGGTTTATATGGCGAATGAAGCCGGTGCCAAGTTTACAGCGCCGGCTGCTGATGCTCCGGTAGCTGCTGAAGAGGCAGCGCCTGCTCCAGCGGCAGCCGAAGAAGCAACAGCAGCCAAGACAGAATCCAAGCCGACAGAGGCGGCAGCTGTTGCTGCTGCGCCAGTAGCCAGTATTGGCAAAGCTGGAGAGCAGACTTACCAGGCCGTATGTGCCATGTGTCATGGTTCTGGCTTGATGAATGCGCCAAAGCCGGGCGACAAGGATGCCTGGGCTCCACGTATCGCACAGGGTAAGGACACGCTGATTCAGCATGCCCTCAACGGTATCCGCATGATGCCTGCCAAGGGTGGCAATCCTTCTCTCAGCGATGATGAAGTGGCGCAGGCCGTGATCTTCATGGCTAACCAAAGCGGTGCAAATTTCTAGTTTCAGATCCGACAATCTCAGCCGGCCGTCCTGGCCGGCTGTAATTTTTTTCACATAAGTCATGGCAACCTATGCAATCGGCGACATTCAGGGTTGCTTTCATTCATTTCAGAACCTGTTGAAGCAGATCGGGTTTCAACCCGAGTCAGATCGCCTGTGGCTGGTCGGCGACATCATCAATCGCGGTTCCGCTTCGCTGGAGATGCTGCGCTGGGTCTATGAACATCAGGATGTTCTGGTCATGGTGCAGGGTAATCATGATTTGCATACACTTGCGGTCGCCGAAGGTTACGTGCCGCAGCACAAGAGCGATACGCTACAGCCATTGCTGGATGCGTCCGACGCCGAAAGGTTGTTGACCTGGCTGCGATATCAGCCACTTGTGCATCAGGCACAAGGCTTTTTGATGGTGCATGCCGGTCTGTTGCCGCAATGGAGTGCAGCAGATGCGCTGCGTTTGGCGGGTGAAGTGGAATCGGCGTTAAGAGGTGCCGGCTATCGTGACTATCTTGCCCGGATGTACGGTAATCAGCCGCTGCATTGGCATGAGTCGTTGCAGGGCATGGATAGATTGCGGCTGATCACCAATGTCATGACACGTATCCGTACCTGCACGCCGGCAGGTGAGATGAATCTCAAATTCTCCGGCACGGTATCGAATATCCCGGCCGGCTATCTGCCATGGTTCGATGTGCCTCTCAGGAAGTCAGCCGACACGACGATAGTGTTCGGCCATTGGTCGGCGTTGGGCTTGCAGCAGCGGCCTAATCTTTATGCGCTGGATACAGGTTGCCTGTGGGGTGGAAAGTTGACTGCCATGCGATTGGAAGATCAGTCCATCTATCAGGTGCCGTGTGCCGCGGAAGACTCACCGCTGCAGATTTGAGTTGCAGATGATGATCTTCCTGGTCATCGATGTCAGGTTTCTGCGGTCGTAATTGGCTGCATTGATCGGCTCGGCAAATCTCAGCACCACCGTTGCCTGCCTTTGTCGGATGACATTGCGCATCGATTCGATCAGGCTCATCTCCCCCCAGTAGGACATTTCCGTATTGATCCCATCCTCCGCATCGGGATAGTGGATGCTGAACGGACGCACTTCAGATTTTGCATCTATTGCCGCCTGTAGCAGACTGCTTTTGAACGGTTTGATCTCGGTGCCATCGGTGGTTGTGCCTTCCGGGAAAAAGCAGATGCAGTCGCCAGCCTGCAACGCTTTTCTGGTGGTGTCGACAATCTTGCCGGCTTCGTGGCGTTTTTCCCGGTCAATAAATAGCGTGTTCACGCGCGTGGCAAAAAAGCCGAATATCGGCCATTGCCTGATCTCGGACTTGGCGATGAATCTGGTGGTGTGAACGCTGTTCAGCGCGTGGATATCGACCCAGGAAATATGATTGGCGACAAACATGGTGTTGCGCAATGCTTGCTGCGGTACAACGCCTTCAGCGATTACTCTTATATTCAGTAAGTTCAGCAGAGAAGCTGACCAGCGGCTGATTGCACGGTTGCGTTGTTGTGGATCGAGTCTGGGCAGAATGATGCCGGCAACAAAAACGCCGTATAGCGTGTGCAACGCCATACGGCTTGTGCGGAACAACTGGGTGAGTTTGGAGGCGTATTTTTTCTGCAAGGTTATTTCATGAAATGGCTGGCATAGCGCCGATTGAGTCGCGATAAAGGTAACATAATCAGCATGTCGGCGGTATTGAAATCGGGATCCCATGCCGGTTCGCCGCAGATATAGGCGCCGAGTCGCAGGTAGCCCTTGATTAGAGGGGGGCAGGGCACCTCTACTGAGGAGTCGAGGCTGTCCAGAGGCAACGGGCAACGCGGGAACACGCGGTATTCTGCTGGCGACAGATGGTTGCCCTGCAGCCGCCGGTAGAGACTGGCTGCCATGTGCCCTCCATCGGCCATGCCGATGCTGCCGCAGCCTATCATGTATTCATAGCGGTTCATCTGCATATATTTGGCCAGGCCGGCCCAGAGCAAACTGATGGTGCCGCCATGACGATAATCGGGATGCACGCAGGCGCGGCCGACTTCCACCGTGCGGTCAAACAGATGTGCCAGACGACTGAGGTCGAATTCTCCGGCAGAGTAGTAACCACCGGCTTCGTTCGCCATGGCGGGGCTGAGTATGCGGTAGGTGCCGACCACTTCGTTGCTGTTGCTTTCGCGGATAAGCAGGTGATCGCAGAAGGCATCGAAGCCATCGCGATCGTAGCCGTCGCGGCTGGTCAGGCGTGCCCCCATTTCTTCGGCAAATACTTTGTAACGCAAGCGCTGCGCCTCTGCGACCTCTGAAGGGTTTCGGGCAAAGCTGAAGCTGAGATGACTTGGCTCCTGGGCCAAGTCGAGCGAAACACGCTGTTCTAGCATTTGATCTTCCTTGACTGAATTTAGACGAGGAAGACTTTACGAATTGTTGGTGACAGGATGGTTACAACAAGTTGAAGCTTCGGTGACTGCTCGCGGAGCAGTCACCGTGCTGGAGAGTTTGAAATCTTAATGCGTTACCCGGGTTGTGCCGCCGGATTCAACCAGGCGCACACGTTCACCCGGATGAAACTGTTCATCGGCTTCCTGCACAACTGCAATCAGTGTGCCGTTGTCGAGCTTGACCGTGATCTCCAGGCCGTCTTTTCTGGTGATGCCTTCTTCTGCAGCTGCACCTGCCAGGCCACCAACGACTGCACCGACCACAGCGGCGGCAGCTGAGCCTCGACCATGTCCGATCGTACTGCCGGCAATACCACCGACCGCGCCGCCAGCTACCGTACCGACCGGTGATTTGGTGCCTTCGATTCTGACCAGGCGTACGCTTTCGACAATGCCCATGCGTACGGTTTGCGTCTTGCGAGCTTCATCACGGCTGTAAACGCTGCCGGATTGTGAGCTGGCACAGGCAGCGAGAAAGACTGACATTGTCAGCAGAACGAGTAAACGACTGATTTTCATGATGTAACTCCTGCTTGTTAGGAAAAATACTTAACCCAGGTTGATCTTTTCGTTAAAGGCCGTTGCATACTTGGCCTCGATTTCATGGCGGCTGGGTTGATGGTTCTGGCCGCCACGGCTGGCGATCTTGATGGCGCCCATGACAGCAGCCAGTTTGCCGCTTTGCAACCAGTCCCAGCCTTTCGATATTCCATACAGAAGGCCGGCACGGTAAGCGTCGCCACAACCGGTCGGATCGACTAGTGCCTCTGCAGCAACGCATGGCACCTCGATACGTTGACCTTCCGCATAGATAGTCGAGCCCTTGGCACCTTGGGTGACGATCAGCGCTTTCACTTTGGCAGCCAATGCTTCGAGTGTTAGATGGGTCTTTTCCTGCATTAGTTGCGCTTCATAGTCGTTGACGGCGAGGTAGTCAGCTTTTTCGATGAAATCCAGCAGTTCGTCACCCGAGAACATCGGCAGTCCCTGGCCCGGGTCGAACAGGAAGGGGATGCCAGCCTCCACGCATTCGCGGGCATGCTGGAACATGCCGTCGCGTCCATCCGGCGCGATGATGGCCAGTGAAACATCCTTGGCGTCGTTGACGCTGTTGAGATGAGACTGCTGCATCGCGCCCGGATGGAAAGCTGTAATTTGGTTGTCGTCGAGGTCGGTGGTGATGAAGGCCTGTGCTGTGTAGCTGTCATCAATCACCTTGATATGACGGTCGCTGATGTCGTTCTGCGCCAGCCATTGTGTGTAGGTTGAAAAATCGTTGCCGGCCGTCGCCATGATCAGCGGTTTGCCGTTGAGTAGACGCAGGTTGTAGGCGATATTGCCGGCAGTGCCGCCGAATTCGCGTCGCATTTCCGGCACGAAGAAGCAGACGTTCAGTATGTGCAGTTTTTCCGGAAGTACGTGGTTCTTGAATTGGTCCTGAAACACCATGATGGTGTCGAAGGCGAGGGAGCCGCAGATAAGAGTGTTCATGTAATGATGCTTGCAAAAGTAAAACGGCATTATCCGTAGCCGTCTTGCCGGAAGCAAGCAAAACGGCGGAAATCAGGACTTCAGTGCGTCGTCAATCAGAAGTTTTGCCGCTATTTTGGCGTATTTGATGCTGCCGGAGCCTCGGCGCATATGTTCCGCCTGCATCGCGCCCTCTATCAGCAGGGAAAGCTGCAGTGAAAGGCCTTCATGGTCGGTGACGCCGGCATCTTTTGCCAGCAGTGACAGATAGTTGCGAAACGCCTCGGACTGCTCGGCCGAGAGCTGATGGATGGCGTTGGATTCTTCCGGAAACTCGGCGGAGGCCTTGAGAAAAGCCATGCCTTGATAGTCGGGAGAGTTGACCCATTCCTCTATGAAGTCGAACAGCTTCTGCAGTTTTTCTGTGGGCTTCTTGCTGTGATCGCTGAGTTTCTCGCTGAGCCATAGCTGGAAGTCCTGATGGCCTTTCTTCAACACTTCGAGGATCAAAATCTCTTTTGAGGTGAAGTGCTTGTACAGCGTCATTTTTGTCGTGCCTGCGACGGCGACGATGGTGTCGACGCCAGTGGAATTGATGCCGCGCGTATGAAACAGATCGGACGCGACATGCAGGATTTTTTGTTTAAGCAATGACATGCGGAAAGTGTAGCGGAACTGCAGTAAAAAATATACAGGATGGTATAGATAGGAATGTTGATGCGATAGAGAATTAATTATCGGCTTACGCCGATGCGCCTTATATCTCCGACCTGAAAGACGCCGTTTTACGGCGCATTCGATAAAGGCATTTGTGCATTCTGGGTTTTGGAGTCGGACTAGATCAATGCCCCGGCACCCCTGGTCAGGATGACGCTGCTGCTAGAACTGCAATCGAAGGTGTGCTGAAGTCCGGGCTTGAGAATCTGAAGAAGGTCGCCGAGTAATGCCAATACATGAAAAATATTGAAAAAGGCGCCACGGCGCCTTTTTTTATTGCTTTGGATCGGAGTTGGCGGGTTTAGCTGATGCTGTTCTTCATCAACATTGGCGTGTAATCGCAGCGCACGGTTTGCATCAGCCTGCTGACCACTTCCTGTTCCTTGAAGTCGCTGGTGATTTCACCATATACCACAGTTCTGAGGTAAATGCCGCGATCAGCCTCTGCCATCATCAGGGCTTCCGGGAATACACA
>JAEWTK010000148.1 GCA_023459535.1 Pseudomonadota bacterium | reverse complement strand
GGCCTGATCAGACACCTCATCCATGGTATCCGCCGTCACCAGTTCGCCGTCGCTCGGATTCTTGATAATGCGCGGCGTAATGAGCAGGATCATCTCGCTCTTGGTGTTGGTTTTGTCCTTTTTCTTGAACAATTCGCCGACCAACGGAATGTCGCCCAGTAACGGCACCTTGGTTTCGTTATAGGAGGACGAATTGCTGATCAGCCCGCCGATAGCGACCGTCAGGCCATCCTTGGCCACAACGATGCCTTCGATATTGGCCACCTTGACCGAATCGATATTGAAGTTCTGCGTCGTATTGCCAACCGTAATCGGCGGCAGGGTGATGGCGCCCGGCAGTACGCTGGAAACATCTTGCTGAATCGACAGCGTCACTGTGCCATCGGCGTTGATCTTGGGCACGATATTCAGCGTATTGCCGATATCACGAATTTCGGTCTCATAAGTTACCCGCCCCGGCGTAATCACGGTACCGACCGCACCAATGATTGGGTCAGTGACGCTTACGCCGGTCACCAGCACGCGCTCCTCGCCGACGAACACACGTGCAGGACGGTTGTTGGAAGCCAGCAGAATCGGCGAGCTCAACGTGTTGATCTGGTTATTTTTTTGCAGCAGTTCAATCCGCGCCGAAATCTGCGAATCGAGGAAGCTGTAAATGAAAGAGCCAGCCTGCGTCGGGATGGTGTTGTTACCCAAGCCGATAAACTCCTTGCCGCTACCGGACAGATATTCGAAATTGAACAACTGATTAAAGGAATCCCCTATGTTCAACTCCAGAATCTTCATTTCCAACAGCACCTGAGTCGTCGGTCGGTCCATCTCCTTGATCAAATGTTCGATATCCCGCAGCACGGCGACATCACTGGTGCGCACGATAATCAGGTTGTGCTCACGGTTGACCGTGATGTAGATCGGCTGCTCTGTACGCGAGACACCCTTCAGGTCTTCAGATGAAACCACCGTACTGCCACCCGAAGCAGCAATCGCCTGTTCGAGATTGGCGAGCTGTTCTGGCGTCATTTCTTCCGTCACTGCCTGTTCGGAAACCTGAGTCCGTCCGCCGGTCCCGGCGCGACCACCACCGATACCTCCCCGATTGTTTCTGTTGGAGGAAGTCGAACGACGCAGTGAACTCTGCCCGCTTCTGGCCGAAGTTCCACCAGAGCCAGCAGTGCCTGTGTTGAAGTCGTCTGCTTGCACGCCTAGCGACAGAATCACTCGGCTGCCGTACAGGTCCTCAATCGCCTGAGCGACGATAACCGGGTTCGGGTGTAACAGATTGAATATCTGCGTCACATCGTCGCGAAAGACGACGACATCATCCTGAAATTCCTCTGCTGTCATCACACGATAGGCCTTGGAAACCTTATCCTGCCTGTACCACAGACCATTGCTGCGGCTGATGGTATCGATCGCCTCATGCACCGTCACATTGCGCAGATAGATCGTCACATCCTTCTCGCCGGCCTTTTGTGTCGGCACGATATTGATGTCCGAAATCTCGGAAATCGTGCGCATGACGTCGATCAGTTTGGCTTTTTTGAACTCCAGCTTCTGGATATGGAAATTCTGGCTGTCGCCGCGCTGATTAGCTCTTGGCTTGCGCGGAGTATTGACCACAGGCTCTGCCGCCACCGGGGCTGCCTCGGTCTGCTCCAAGGGCGTGATTACCGTCATCGCAGTCTTTTCAGCCGGTGCAGCTTCCTCGGCAGACAATGTTGCGCTCTGGAGCAAGCCGGGCAATATCAGTGTGCAGGCCAGCAATGCGGGCATATAACCAGCCTTGAGTGGATGCAGGAGGTCGAATTTCATTTCATGTTGTTTCATAGGGTAATTGCCGTTTCCAATGTACTACTGACTTACTGAACAATGATGACCTGTCGCAGGCTGCCGGATTGCACCTCGACCTTTTTCTGATCGACGCTGATGATCTTGAGCACCGCATTGGGCTGACCGCTTCGAGACTGAATGCCGATCTCGTCACCCTTTTGTACCAGGTGGATATTATCGTCTCCATCAATCTGCAATAGCGCCATGGATTCACCGGGATTGTTGTGCACAAAGCCGCGAACCCGCATTTTGGGCAAATTGCTGCCAGCAAAAAATGGCACGAAGCCTTGCCCACCGGAACGGTTGGCGCCCTGCTGTCCGGAAAGCTGATACATCTTGTCGCTGGTGGTGAATGGATCGCGGTCAGAAGGCGGTTCGGCATAATCCATCAATCCATAATCCTGCATGGCAGAGGGGTCAATCGGACCGGTGGTGCCGATAACGCCGCCCGCCCAGAGGCTGGGGCTGAAACATGCCATCATCATAAAAATCATGTGGTTGCAGCGTATCATTTTCATATCCTAGGTTTTCGCAATCTGAAAAAGCGCCTGAAAAAAGGCGTAATAAACAAAACCCACCATGGCGCCGATCACCAGGATCAGTGCCGGCTCGATCATTGAACTGAGGCGCTTGATGCCCATGGCGAGGCGCTCTTCATAATAGGCGCCAAGTTGCCCCAGCACCTGGTCCAGCGTACCGCTGCGCTCGCCGACGGCGATCATGGCCGTGACGATGGTCGGGATGCGTGGATGGCGCAAGCTGCTGGAGAGATCCTTGCCGGAGAGAATCTGCTCGGATGCTGCATACAACTTGTCCGAGATCACCCGGTTCTTGACCACCTTGCCAGATATCTTCAG